>JABDQB010000488.1 GCA_013042495.1 Gemmatimonadota bacterium | reverse complement strand
TCCTGCCTGTCCAGTTCATCTGACACGTACCCGGCCATGTGCTGAAGGACGTTCGTGTGCCCCTTGGTCGAAGGAGGACGTCTCATGACCGCCGTGAACTCGTCCATGTAGGCCCCCGACAGGGCTGCGATCGAGTCACCGACCCTGGCGGAACCGAGCAGCTTCCCCAGCCGCCGCGCGCCCGCCTGGTTCCGGGCCATACACAGAAACTTGTGCCTGGCGTGGAATTCCATCAGCCTCGCCCGGCTGACACCAGCCGCCTCAACGTCTTTCCATCTCCGCATCGCGAAGACCCGCGCGATGAAGTTCTCTCGCAGTCTCGGATCGTTGAGCCTTCCCTCTTCCTCGACCGGCAGGTGAGGAGCCATGCGGAGAAGGACCTCGGCAAACACGCCTGTCTCATTCCGGGCGGGAACGTCGTTGCGGTCGTAGATCTTCACGCGCTCCATTCCGCAACTCGGCGAGTCTTTCTTCAGAATGAACCCGCAGAGGTCCAGTTCGCCGAGGCCGGCGACCCGCTTCTCCGACCAGGTCTGCATCCGGTGCGTGAGATCCTCGCCCGTGGAAGGCATCACGAGGCGCGCGGTGCCGTCCTCTGCCTGCTCCAGGCGAATCGTCGGGCGGGGGATTCCGAGCCCGATCTCGACTTCGGGGCACATGGGAACCCACTCCACGAAGGGCTCCAGTACGTCCGTGGCAAAGCGGTCGCGTTTGTGGCCGCCGTCATACCGCACCTTCTGCCCGAGCAGACAGGACGATATGCCAATTCGTATCGTACCTGAGGATGGGGTCTCCCCGTTCGTTCGTCTTCGGTTGCGAGAGCTCACCGGGAGACCTCCGTGGCTCGGCCGAGCCCGTGGCGAAGTGCCGATTCAAGCTCGCCGTATCTGTACTCGAAGCCGGAGGCAATCAGCTTCGCCGGCCTCACACGCGTGCTCGCGAGCAAGAGCTCGTCGCCCATCTCGCCAAGCAAGAGTCGAAGCGCCGCTCCCGGAACCCGCATGATCGCAGGACGACGCAGCACACCACCCAGTGTACGCGTAAACTCGGCGTTGCTCGGAGCCCGCGGGGAAACGGCGTTGACCGGTCCCGAGAGATCCGCCGAAGCCGAAACGTGCACGACGGCGGCCAGAAGGTCGTCCAGACCGATCCAGCTCCAGTACTGACGGCCGTCCCCGAGTGGACCTCCGATCCCTGCCCTGAATGCCGGTAACATCCTGGAAAGCGCACCTCCCGAGGGTGTCAGCACGACCCCGAATCTCAGATGAACCACCCTGATCCCCGCCTTCTCGGCGGCCGAGGAAGCCCGCTCCCACTCGCGGGCCACGTCGGCAAGGAAGCCTGAGCCACCCGCGCTGCCTTCATCCAGTTCCATGTCGCCCCGGTCACCATAGAACCCGGTCGCCGAGGCACAGACGAGCACGCGTGGTTTCTCCGGCGCTTCCGCAACGGCGCGAGCCAGGAGCTCGGTTCCGGTGACACGACTGTCGCGAATCACCCGCTTCCGTGCCGGAGTCCAGCGGCCATCCGCGATTCCCGCCCCCGCCAGGTGGACGACGACATCCTGGCCGGACACCGACTCTGCGTCCAGAAGACCCTGCGCCGGGTCCCACTGTGCCGTCGCCGCTCCGGACGTGTCCGGCCCGTGCGACTGTCCCCTCACCAGCCGTGTGACCGTGTGCCCGCCGGCCGACAGGAAGGCGACGAGCGAAGACCCGACCAGGCCCGTGGAGCCGGTGATCAGGAATCGTCTCGGACCGTCCGGGAAGTACCGGCCGTGGACACCCAGGTCACCAGCCGTGATCCGGTGACGATAAGCGAACGTCTGCCGAAGCTTGGGTTCGACCGCCCAGCCGGCCAGGGCATCCGCGATGGGACCTCCACGCAGGCCGTATTCGATCGCATCACTCAACCGGCACCGGTCAGCGTCCTCCGGCTCGAAGATGTGGCGGTGCGTCCAGTGGGCAAACGGCCCACGGACCTGGCGATCGGTGAAGCCCCGTCCCCGCTCGCTGTCGAGATGCTCGGCCAGCCACCGGAGCGAAAACGGTCCCAGGCTGAGCTTGAGCTCCGCCCGGTCACCGGTCAGGATGGACCCGCTGCGACTCAGTAGCTGGATACGCTCCCACGGTGGCACCAGGCGCTCGAACGCACCCGGTCGTGAGTGCCAGTCCCACACGTCGAGCGGGCTGGCGTCGACCACCGATCGATAGTTGAAGTGGCGGCTCATTCCGTCTTCTCCTCCTATACGGCCGCGGAGGCCGGCAAGTCTGGCCCTGTCAGCGCTAACCGTTATGATACGGTGCATGATGCGTATCCTGCACCTTGCCGACGTGCACCTGGGGGCATCCTTCGCTTCTTTCGGCCCGTATGCCGGGGAGCGTGCGGAAGCCGTTATGGGTGCTTTCCGTGCCATCCCGGAGGTGGCGCGGAGAAACGAAGTGCAGGCCATCTTGGTCGCCGGCGACCTGTTCGACAGCCCCCGGCCCGAAGAGCGAGTCGCGGCCGAGGCCAGGGAAGTGTTCCGCCAGGTGCTCGAGGTCGTGCCCCACGTGTTCGTCGTGCCGGGCAACCACGACCCGTTGGTCTTTCCCGGCCCCTATGCCGATCTTCCGGCGCCCGTGCATGTGTTCAGCGCTCCCGAGCCGGGGAAACCCGTCAGCGTTGATACGCAGGCCGGTCCTCTCCACGTCTACGGGTTTGCCTACGATTTCGCGCACGAACCGGATCCGCTCTCCCACTTCCGCCGGACGGACGCCGAGGGAGTTCACGTGTTTCTTCTGCACGGGGCCGTGCGCGATGCTCCCCACTGGACCGGCGGAGACTCACTCCGTCTCTCGCGAGCCGATCTCGCGAAGCTCGACGCCGATTATGTTGCTCTGGGAGACTACCATCGGTTCCGCCCACCCACGGAGTTTGCGGCGGACGGATCGATCCCCGCCTGCTACTGCGGTTCCTTCGCTGCACTCGATCATACCGAAGCAGGCCTACGAGGTGTGGTGCTTGCAGAATTGTCGCCGCGGTCGAAGCCCGTCGTCGAGCTGCTTCCAACCGACGTCCCGCACGTGCAGGCTCTCACCGACATCGACGTAAGCGTCTGTGCGGATGACCTCGAAGTAGTGGACAAAGTGGCCGAGCTGGTCGAAAGCGGCTCGCTCCCCGTGGTCACGCTCTCCGGGCAGACGGAGTTCGCCATAGACCCGGCTCGGGTCCAGGCAGGGCTCGCTTCCCGCTTCTCGTTCGCCCGGGTCCGGGACCAGACGCGGTACTACGATTCCGAGAAACTGGCGGATCTGGCGACCCGCGATGACGTCGTGGGACACCTGGCGCGCCTCGGCCTGGACCGCATCCGGGGCGCCTCTGACGACGTCGAGGTCGGGTTGCGGGAACGGGCCCTACGGAAGGCGCTGCGAGCCTTGGGCGTCACGTGAACTCACCGCGCCTCGAGGCCATCGAGCTCGAGTACGGGTGCCATTCCGGCCGGTTCGACCTTCCTGTCGATCAACGTCCCGTGGTCATCGCCGGCCGCAACGGATCCGGAAAGACGACGCTGCTCGAAGCGTTTCTGCGGAGCCTGTATGGATTCACGCGCCGCAGACCGGAAGAGAGGCAGCTGCTCGAACTGCGGCGGCCGTGGTCCGGCCGGCCCGCCCAGGCACAGGTGTGGCTCCGCGCCACCGACGGGACACGGTTCGCCATACATCGGGACTTTTCGAGTGATGAGGTTGTCGTAAGCGATGAGGCAGCCGGCCAGGAAGTGTTTCGTGGCGACGGCAATCCAGTCGGCGTGCGCAGCGAGAGCCGGCGCTACCAGGATCTGGCCCGCGGCTGGATCGGCTTCGGAACGCTGGAGCCGTACCGGTCGACGGCGTGGATCGCGCAGGGCGAGCTCGTGGACACGAAGCTCGACGACGAGCTGCTCCGGGCCGCCGCGGGCACCCACCGCCGGGTCGAGGCCGCTCTCGGGGAGTTGCGAGACT
>JABDQB010000482.1 GCA_013042495.1 Gemmatimonadota bacterium | reverse complement strand
CTCGCGCGTGGAGTCCGGGAGAGAGACGTGCACGAGTTGCCGCTGCTCGGCATTTCGTCGATCGGAAATCTGATCGCCGCGATCAAGACGGCGCGCTGGTTCGATCTCGACGAGAACGACATTCTCTTTACATCGTTCACGGACTCGGTCGGCCTCTATCACACGCGTCTCCAGGAGCTGCGGGCGGAGCGGGGAGACTACGACCCGGTGACGGCCGAAGTGGATTTCGAACGCAGGCTCCTCGGAGTGACCACCGATCACATGCGGGAACTGACATACCCCGATCGGAAGGCGATCCACAACCTGAAGTACTTCACCTGGGTGGAGCAGCAGGGCCGCACCGTCGAGGAACTGGACGCACTTTGGAGTCCTGCGTTCTGGACGGATATGCAGGCCCAGATACCCGCGTGGGATGAAGCGATCGATCAGTTCAACGCGGACACCGGGGCCCTCGACGTACTCAGGAGCCGGGCCGAGGCGAACCGGGCATCATGAAGGCGTGGGAAGGCAAGCGGCATGACTGGCGCCAGCGATAGAGGACGGGCCGCCCTGGCCGCGGCAGCGAAGTACGAGCCGGACATCGTGCGCTTCCTGCGCGAGATGATCGCGATTCCAGCGGAAAGCCTGAACGAAGGCGACCGGTGCCGGCGCGTGCTGGCGGAGTACGAGCGGCTTGGATTCGACGAGGTCCGCATTGATCGCCTCGGAAACGTCGTGGCGCGCGTCGGCGGCGGTCCACTCACGATCCTCATGGATGGCCACATCGACTGTGTCGGCGTCGGGGATCCGGACGCCTGGGACCACGACCCCTTCGAGGGCAAGCTCGAGGACGGAAAGGTCTGGGGGCGGGGAGCGGTGGACGAGCTCCCGGCGGTCGCGTGCATGGCCTACGGCATGAGCCTCGCCCGTGCGAGGGGCTTCCCGGAAGACGTGACGGTCTACCTGACGGCATCCGTGATGGAGGAAGACTGTGACGGATACTGTCTACTGCACCTGATCGAGAACGAGGGGATCCGACCCGACCTGGTGGTGATCGGCGAGCCGACGGACCTCGGCATATACCGGGGCCAGCGAGGCCGGGTCGAGGCCGTGATCACGGCGCGCGGCGTGTCGTCGCACGCTGCCCATCCCGAGGCAGGTGTCAACGCTCTCTACAAGCTGGCGCCGGTTCTGAAGGACATCGAAGCTCTCAATGACCGCCTTCCGGCGGACCCGTTCCTCGGCAAGGGTACCGTGGTCGCGTCTTTCCTGGAATGCGATTCGGCGTCGCTGAACGCGGTCCCCGCCGCCGCCCGCCTGTACGTGGATCGGAGGCTGACGGCAGGCGAGACTCCCGAGGAGGCGCTCACCGAGCTGCGGGCTCTGCCCGGAATAGGAGATGCGACGGTCGAGCTGCTCGAGTACTCGGAGACCAGCTGGACCGGTGAACGGGCCCGGCAGGAGAAGATCTTTCCGGCCTGGATCCTTCCTGAATCGCACCCTCTCGTGACCGGGATGTCGAGCGCGGTGGCCGAGGTCACCGGAAGCGCACCCCGGATCGGCCGCTGGGGTTTCTCGACGAACGGCGTGGCGACCATGGGGCGGCACGGAATCCCGTCTGCCGGATTCGCGCCGGGACTGGAGGAGCTCGCGCACACGACGGAGGAGTGGGTGGCCGTGGCCGACCTCCTCAAGGCGACGGCGGCCTACAGCCTGATGCCCGAGACGCTGGCGGCACTGGCTCACGACCTGAAAGGAGCCTGACGCTCGTGCACGACTCGATCGATGCGGCCGGCCTCAAGGGCCGGGACTTCCTGTCCACGCAGGACTGGAGCGTGGATGAGCTGGAGACCCTGTTTGCCCTGGCGGCTCGGCTCAAGGCCGATCGGAAGGCCGGGATTCCGACCCGGCTGCTCGAAGACAAGACGCTGTACATGATCTTTTTCGATTCGTCGACCCGGACGCGAAACTCTTTCGAGACCGGCATCACCCAGCTCGGCGGGCACGGGATCTACCTGTCGCCGGACAAGATGCAGATCAGCCATGGAGAGAACGCGCGCGACACGGCCAACGTGCTGTCACGTTACGGCGAAGCGATCGCGATCCGGCACTGCGCGTTCGGCGAGGGCAACGAGTACCTGACCGAGGTCGCCGAGCACGCGTCCGTTCCCGTGCTCAGTATGCAGTGTGACGTGTACCATCCGTGTCAGATCCTCGCCGACTACCTGACGATCCGCGAGAAGCTCGGGAGTGGGCGCGGGCTGAAGCTGGGAGTGGCGTGGACGAGCGCCCCCAACTACGTCCGCCCGATCTCGGTCCCCCAGAGCCTCATCCTGATGATGCCGCGGCTCGGTATCGATGTGACGCTCGCCTACCCGCCCGAGTTCAGGCTCCTTCCCGATATCGAAGAGCAGGCGCAGGCAAACGCTGCGGCAGGGGATGCCAGGTTCGAGATCTCCCACCGGTTCGAGGACGCCTTCGAGGACGCGGACGTGGTCATCCCGAAGTCATGGGGCCCGCTGGTTCACACGCGGGATCACGCGGAGGGCGTCCGACTGATCGAGGCTTACCCTGACTGGCGGTGCGACGCGAACCGAATGGCGCTCGGCAAGGACCACATGCTCTACATGCATCCGCTTCCCGCTGACCGTGGGCGTGAGGTCACCAACGAGGTGATCGATGGACCGCAGTCGGTGGTGTACGACGAAGCGGAAAACCGGCTGCACGTGCAGAAGGCGCTCATGGCGCTCACGATGTAGCCGGTCGACTGCTACCTGAACCCGGAACGGGCCCCCGATGGGCGACTTCCATCTACGTTGCTCCGAGTGCGGACGCGAATACGCTGAGGATCCGGCACGGCTGGTGTGCGAGGCGTGTTCGGGCATGCAGGAACCCGGCGGATCGACCCGCGGCGTTCTCGAGGTCGAGATGACCGGACTCCCCGAACGATGGCCGGATTTCGGCTCCTCCGACCCCCGTTTCCTGGCTGACTTTCTGCCGGTGAAGGACCCGCAGAGCTTCCCGGTGTTTGCCGCTGGCGGCACGTCCCTGATGCGGGCACGGCGGCTGGCCGGCGAGCGCGGTCTGGACCGCCTGTGGATCAAGGACGACTCCCGGAATCCGAGCGGGTCGACCAAGGACCGCGCGTCGCTGCTGGTGGCTGCCAAGGCCGGTGAGTACGGACTCGATACGGTCGCAGCGGCCTCCACCGGAAATGCGGGCACGGCACTCGCCGCCGTCGGCGCCGCCGCGGACCTGGCAGCGGTGGTGTTCGTGCCGGCAACCGCACCGGAGGCCAAGCTCGTGCAGATGCTGTCCTACGGCGCGCGGGTGATCCCGGTTGACGGCACCTACGATGACGCCTTCGAGCTCTGCCTGGCCGCCTGCCGGGAGTTCGGCTGGTACAACCGGAACACGGCCCTCAATCCGTTCACGATCGAGGGCAAGAAGACCGCCGCTCTCGAGATCGCCCGGACGATGGCCCCGGACGTTCCGGATGTCGTGGTCATCCCCACCGGGGACGGGGTGATCCTCGCAGGCGTGGCGAAGGGATTCGCCGACCTCGCTGCTTCGGGACTGATCGATCGAATCCCTCGTCTCCTGGCCGTGCAGCCGGAGGGCTCCGCCGCCATTGTCAGGGCGTGGGCCGCCGGAGCACACGATTCGGAGCCCGTTCGCGGTGCTCACAGCATCGCCGACAGCCTCACGGTCGAGGCTCCGCGCAACGCGCGTTTGTGCCTTCGGAGATTGCGGGAGACTGGGGGCGCGGCCGTCAGCGTGAGCGACGCAGAGATCCTCTCTTCGATCCCCCGCCTGGCCTCGCGAACTGGCGTGTTCGCCGAACCGGCGGCTGCGGCGGCCCTGGCCGGCCTGGCGGCTGCGCTGAAAGCGGGTCTGGTGGACAAGACCGAGTCGGTCGTTCTCCTGATCACAGGATCGGGGCTCAAGGATGTCCCGGCTGCCGCTCGAGCGGTGACCCGACCCGGGCCCGTGGAACCGACACTGGAGGCTGTCAGCGCCCGTCTCGCGCTCTAGGCGCCTTCCGCCGCTCGCCGCGGAGCGACTCTCATCTGGCGCTTACGAGCCGGATCAGGAAATACCAGGTTCCGTTCTTGATGTTCGCGTTCGCCACCGCGTCGTTCTGGCCCCAGGTGTAGCGCACTTCGAACAGGACCGACTCACCGTTGGCGAGCGTGTAGTTGAGGCCGCCGCCCACCGGAATCCCCCACTCGGTCTTCGCCGCCCCAAGCGCCGTATCCTTGCAGGCTTCCTTCGATCCACCCCCGAGAGACGCCTTGCAGCCCACGTTGAACGCAGCCGCGATGCCTCCGTAGGCCGTGAGACCCCACGTCGCCCCGAGCGGCAACATCAGTTCCACCAGGAGGGGCAACTCGATGTAATTGAGGTCGAGTTCGATCTTCTCGGAATCCAGCAAACCCGTCCCCGCAAAGCCGCGGCCGCCCTTCTGTGCATAGTTCACGCCGAGTTGCAGGGCGAGGGCATCCCCGACCAGAGCCTCGCCGAACGCACCCCCATAGAATCCCCACTTCGTATCGCCCCGAACCGTGATGAAATCGCCGTACAGTTCGGATGCCGTGGCGCCGAGTGACAGCCCCGCCCGACTCTGGCCCAATGCGGCGGATGTGGACACGGAAACCAGCAGCAGAGAGGCGACGAAAGCGCGCACCAGCGGCAAACTCGGGTTCATGAATGCTCCGGCAGTCCGTGACTCAAGGAGGAGTCGGTCAGTCGCAGGCGACCTGGAACGTCGTCGTGACCGTATCCTGTGCGATCACCGTAACGGAACGGGGGTTGTCGCCCGCCACGGTGCAATTCGGCTGGACCTCGACCAGGCGCACCGCCTGCGCGGTCGCTCGCAGCGCGGGAAATGTGACTTCGTCGGCCGGACCGATGGCCGAGGACTGGACTCCGTTGATGGTCACTACGTAGGCGAGGTCGGGGTTCTCGCCGGTCGTGTTCGTCACGACCTTGAGCGCGCCCACCTCGCGGCCGACCACCGAGATCTTCCCGGCGGGCGCTGCGGGCTGGATGCTCAGCGGGTCTTCGTACTCGAACACGCCCTCGACCTTAGGCACGAACCGATACCGCTGACTGTTGCCGAGGTCTCCGCTGGAGAACGAGAGCCCGCCATCCGGTTCGGAGATCGACATTACCCCGTGCTTCAGGGCATCCCGATTGACCCACTCGATCGTGTCTCCGAGGACCACCTCGATGCTGTCACCCCCGAGAGGCGCTTCGAATCGATCGATCAGGATCTCGATCAGAAACACCGTGGCTCGCAGGCTGAACTCCGCAAGATCGCCGTCCTCGCCAGCGATCGTGGCCGTGACCTCGACGTCGCCGAGAAGCGGTCCGGGGGTCACCGTGACGGAGGCGATCCCGTCGAAGTCGGTGAAGGAGACCGGGTCGGAAAGTGTCGCCAGCCCCTTGGTGATCGTCCAGTCGATCTGGAGGTCCTCGACGGGCTGGATGTTCTGAGTCCCTCGAACCCCGTCGACGAGACCGAGGTTCTGCACCGCGCGCACCACCAACGGCTCCGAGAATGCTTCTGACGTGCGTCCGTTCTGGAGATCGCCGAGCAAGATCTCGAGTTGGGCATCCGCCGCGGCTTCTGCTCCCCCACCGACACCGTAGATCGGATCGTTGTCGTCGCAGGCCCCCAATGAGAGTCCGAGACCGATGAGCGACACGGTGGCGACCATCGCGACCTTGCGGCGTGCGCCGCGCACCCGATTCACGATTCCGCCCCGGCGGGTACGCTCCGCATCCCCGAGGTGGCGGAGACTGTCCGCTGGCCGGCGAATGTGACGATCCTGCGAAGCGTGTCCTCCGGCACCCCCTGGTGCGCGTCGCATCGTAGCTCCGAACGTTCGATGCCCGGGGCCAGCACCTCGATCAGCAAACCGTGCACCCCCGCCTCGACGGCCGCGCGGCTGACATCCTCGACCCGTGTCCATTCCCCCGTGGCGTGCGATGGATCTCCGATCACGGGCAGGGGGGTGGCCCGGCGAAGCGGCTTGATGACGTCCAGATCGAACTCCGAACGCGCGTGGCTCCACGAGCAGTCGTGCCGGATGCCTCTCTCGCACAACACGATGTCCAGGTTGCCTTCACGGGCCACGTATTCCGCCGCGCACAACCACTCTTCGAGAGTCGCGCTGAAGCCGCGCTTCAGAAGTACGGGCACGCCGGCACGGCCAACTTCGACCAGGAGCGGAAAGTTCTGCATCGAACGGGAGCCGACCTGCAGCATGTCCGCAACTGCGGCCACCCGTTCTACCATCCGTGGATCCTGCACCTCGGTCACCACGCCCAGCCCGGTCTCCTCGCGCACCCGGGTGAGGATCCCCAGGCCCTCTTCGCCGAGGCCCTGAAACGAATAGGGACTCGTGCGAGGCTTGAAGGCGCCGCCCCGCAGCAGTTGGCCGCCGGCCGCGGCGACGGCGCGGGCAGCGCTGAGCGTCTGCTCGTAAGATTCGACGGCACAGGGCCCCGCGATGACCACGGTATCAGCGCCGCCGATGCCGATTCCCGCCACGTCGACGACGCGGGTGGTACCCGGGTCCAGGTATTCCGGCCAGTTGGCCCGCAGTATGCTGAGGTTGGATAGACCGTCGGTCATCTACGCCCGTATCGGTTCTGGTTTTCGTGCCTGAAAGCTAGCTAGTAAAGATACACTCGCGGCGTTCCTTCTACTAGGAAGCCACGCGCCGGAGCGCGTCCGCGATCTCCCGGCTCATCGCCGCGACGAGTTGACTCTGGGCACTCACCGTGTTCGCGATCGAAGCGCCGTCGGCGGGCAGCACGCGGTCGAATGAACCGGCGACCACTAGCGCTCCGTCCGGATCACGGACGGTCCACCGGGCCACGAGCGCCGCCGAGCCGTCCGCCCGGCCTTCAAACCTGCCCACGTCCACCTCGACCGAGTACTCGGGCTGCCGGGTCTTGTACCATGGGTGAAGAACCACGTCATCCGTCCACAGTAGACTCCCGAGGTTTTCCGCCAGGGCGTACTGGAGCGACTCCTCCAGCGGCTGCGCCCAGCGCTCGGTCTCCAGGTACTTGAGCTCGTTGTCCGATTGGCGAGTGACCAGACGGGTGCGCTTCAAGTAGCCCGGCATGGTGATCGGCCCCACACCGACGCTGATGTCGAGATGTGGCCCGGCAGAAAGTGACGCCTCCTCTTCGGTATCTCCCACCAGACCGGCGGCGTCATACAGTCCGGGATCTCCGCCGATCATCGCGAGAACGTAGTATCGCGTTGGGTCCGCCTTCGGGCCCAGACAGGCGCTTACCAGCAGGGAAACGGCCGACACGAGGAGCAGACCCGTGAGCGCGCGATTCGGTTTCATCAGTTGCCCTCCACGTTCTTGCCGCGCACCAATGCGCTCGGGTTCTGCTGCAGGTAGTCCGCCAGTTCAGAGGAGATTCAGGCGGCCGCGGAAGAGCTCGACGCCATGCTCGCGAAC
>JABDQB010000466.1 GCA_013042495.1 Gemmatimonadota bacterium | reverse complement strand
TAGCGAGATACGGCCGATGAAACACGTCTATTTCTTTTCCAAAGGTCAAACGGACGGTGACCGCGATATGCGAAGTCTCCTCGGCGGCAAGGGTGCGAACCTGGCCGAGATGAGTCGGCTGGGCGTTCCCGTGCCTCCGGGTTTCACGGTCACGACGGAAGTGTGCCGTCATCACCTGCTCACGCACCACCTGCCGGACGGCGTGGACGACCAGGTCAGCGAAGCGATCAGGCGCCTGGAGCGTCTCACGGAGAAGCAGTTCGGAGGCACAGACGACCCGCTCCTCGTTTCCGTGCGCTCGGGCGGGGCCGTTTCGATGCCCGGGATGATGGATACGGTCCTGAACCTGGGGCTCAACGACCAGACCGTGGAAGCGCTGGCCCGCATCTCCGGGAACGAGTGCTTCGCCTACGACAGCTACCGGCGGTTCCTCCAGATGTACTCGGACGTCGTACTCGAGGTGGGGCATCGTTCGTTCGAGGCCATACTGGCGGACGTGAAGGACCAGGCGGGCGTGGCGACGGACAACGAGCTCGATGCGGACGCTTTGCGCAACGTGGTGCGGCGCTACAAGGAGCTGATCGAAACGGAATCCGACGCCCCGTTCCCGGAGAAGCCGGAGGATCAGCTGTGGGGCGCCATCGAGGCCGTCTTTCGGAGCTGGCGCACGCCGCGCGCCCAGGCGTACCGGAAGACGTACAGGATTCCGCACGACCTCGGGACCGCGGTGAACGTCCAGACGATGGTCTACGGAAACCGGGGAACAGACAGCGCCACGGGCGTGGCATTCACGCGCAACGCCGCCACCGGTGAGCCGAAGTTGTTCGGGGAGTTCTTGATCAACGCCCAGGGTGAGGACGTGGTGGCCGGAATCCGCGATCCTCTCGCGATCGACCAGATGCAGGAAGTCATGCCCGAGGCATACGCGGAGCTTCTCGAGACCGCGCGCAGGCTGGAGACGCACTACCGCGAGATGGAGGACCTGGAGTTTACCATTGAGAAGGGCACTCTGTACTTGCTGCAGACCCGGTCTGGAAAGCGCACCGCGCGTGCGGCGGTTCGCATCG
This sequence comes from Gemmatimonadota bacterium, assembly GCA_013042495.1. Taxonomy (GTDB): domain Bacteria; phylum Gemmatimonadota; class Gemmatimonadetes; order Palauibacterales; family Palauibacteraceae; genus Benthicola. Next base: position 5,517 of record JABDQB010000466.1, on the reverse strand, counting down.
CGGTCGACATGGCGAACGAAGGGCTCATCAGCCGTGAAGAGGCGGTGCTGAGAGTGGAACCCGATCGCCTGGAGCAGGTCCTTCATTCGATGGTCGACCCGTCGGTTGACTTCAAACCCCTTGCCGTGGGCAATCCGGCCTCTCCCGGCGCCTCGAGCGGTCGCATCGTCTTCACGGCGAAGGAAGCCGTGGAGGAGGCGCTCAGTGGCGACCCTGTAATACTCGTCCGCACCGAAACCTCCCCCGACGACTTCGAGGGAATGGTGGCCGCTGTAGCGATCGTCACCAGCCGCGGCGGAAAGTCGAGCCACGCAGCCGTCGTAGCCCGCGGAATGGGCAAGTGCTGCGTCGTCGGCACGAAGGACCTCGAGATCGACGAGGAAGCGGGCGAGGTACGGGCCGACGGCAAGGTCGTCAGGCGGGGCGACTGGATCACGGTCGACGGAGCCTCGGGAGAAGTGATCGAGGGGCAGATTCCGACCGTGAAGCCCGAGCCGGGAGAGGATTTCCACACGCTGATGGACTGGGCAGACGAATTCCGTCACCTGCGCGTTCGCACGAACGCCGACAACCCGGCCGACGCGGCCACGGCGAGGGAGTTCGGTGCGGAGGGAATCGGACTGTGCCGCACCGAGCACATGTTCTTCGGTGAGGAGCGTATCGACGCCGTGCGAGAGATGATCCTGGCGAGCGACAAAGCCGGGAGAGCAACCGCCCTCGCCAAGCTGCTCCCCATGCAGCGTTCCGATTTTGCGGGGATCTTCCGCGCCATGGACGGACTCCCGGTGACCATCCGCCTGCTCGATCCGCCGCTGCACGAGTTCCTTCCCTCCGAGGCGGATGAAGTCCGTCGCCTGGCTGCCGGCCTCGGTAGGTCGGCTGACCAGATCGAAGCGGCGGTGGCCCGTCTGCACGAAGCCAACCCGATGCTCGGGCATCGTGGCTGCCGGCTGGGCTACTCGCACCCCGAGATCACCGCCATGCAGGCCAGGGCGATCATCGAGGCCGCCCTGGAGGTGGCCGGTGAAGGTGTCGAAGTGTTGCCCGAGATCATGGTGCCCCTCGTCGGGCACGAAGACGAACTCGAGAACCAGCGGGCCATCGTCGATGCCACCGCTCGGGAGATTTTCGCCGAACAGGACCGGAAGATCGACTACCTGGTCGGCACGATGATCGAGCTGCCACGCGCCTGCTTGACGGCCGGCGACATCGCCGCCAGGGCCGAGTTCTTCTCGTTCGGAACCAACGACCTCACGCAGACCACTCTGGGGCTTTCGCGCGACGACGCAGGCAACTTCCTGCCCCTGTACGTCGAAGCCGGCGTGTACGAGCGCGATCCTTTCCAGTCGATCGACACGGCCGGGGTCGGCCGGCTGATGCGCCTGGCGGTGGAAGAGGGCCGGACGACACGGCCCGATCTCAAGGTCGGAATCTGCGGGGAGCACGGAGGGGACCCGTCCTCCGTCACGTTCTGTCACTCGCTGGGCATGCAGTACGTATCCTGCTCCCCGTTCCGGGTACCGGTCGCCCGCCTCGCGGCAGCGCACGCCGCACTCGAAGAGACGGCCTCGGCGGGGGCGGAGGGGGCCTGATGAGCGATTCGACCGGAAGTGACCTCCGGACCCGCCTGCGAGGGGTCCCGAAGGCCGAACTGCATCTTCACCTCGACGGCTCGCTGCGCCCGTCCACGATCCTGGACCTGGCGGAGGAGGCCGGCGTCGCTCTGCCCTACGAAGACGAGGAATCTCTATACGACTATCTGTACGTGCAGGACGGCCGCGATCTCGTGGACTACCTAAAGCGGTTCGACCTGACGCTCTCCGTCATGCAGACCGGGGACTCGCTGGAGCGAACGGCGCGTGAACTCGTGGAGGACGCGGCCGCGGAGAACGTGCGCTACCTGGAGATCCGCTATTCTCCGATTCTCCACCAGCAAGGCGGCTTGACCCTCGAGGAGGCGGTCGAGGCGCCGCTTCGCGGGATCGAACGGGCAGAATCGGATCTGGGTGTGAAGGCCAACCTGATCATCTGTGGGATACGGAACTTCCCACCCGAGACGTCGGTGCGGCTGGCACGGCTCGCGGCAGGCTTCAAGGGCCGCGGCGTAGTGGCATTCGATCTCGCCGGCGGCGAGGCCGGGAACCCGGCCACCGATCACGCCGACGCGTTTCGGATCGCCCGCGAGGCCAACCTGAACGTCACCATCCACGCCGGAGAAGCGGCCGGGGCAGAGTCGATCGCTGGTGCTCTACATGGATGCGGCGCGCACCGGATCGGGCACGGAACCCGCCTGCACGAAGATCCGGACCTCCAGGCCTACGTCAACGATCACCAGGTCCCGATCGAGGTCTGTCTTACGAGCAATGTTCAGACCCACGCGGCCGAGAGCTTCGAGACACACCCGTTGCGCGAATATTTCGATGATGGTCTCAACGTCAGCCTGCACACGGACAATCGCCTGATGAGCGGCACGACCATGACGGAGGAGTACGCGCGTGCTGCCGAGCACCTGGGCTTCTCGGACGGTGAGCTCGTCGAACTGATCCTCAACGGGTTTCGAAGTGCGTTTCTGCCCCGGCGCCAGAAGCTCGCTCTGCTGGCGGAAGTCGAGGCCGAAATCCGATCGCTCGCGATCTGAGCCGACTACGGATTCGGCTGCGCTAACGCGATTCAGACAGCGGTTTTAAGTTCTCTTGCCAGCGCGACCGGGGCACGTTACTAATGTTTGTATCCTCGATCACCTGCGGTATCCTCCAGAGAGACTGAATGTCCGCGGAGAGACAGGGTCCTTCCAATCTTCGACGTCCGCTCTGTGCGGCCGCTTCCAGGTCGCTCGGGGTACACGCTCGCCGCACTCAACTTCAGACAGGAGCATCGGGCTCATGAGACCCAAACCACGTCTGTTTCTACCCGCAGCCCTGGCTCTGGCCGGGCTCCTCATCAGCGTGAACCTGGGGTACGCGCAGGGCGTAACGACCTCGGCTCTGGGCGGATCCGTCCTCAGCCAGGCGGGCCAGCCCCTGTCCGGTGCCCAGGTGACGGTCACCAACACCCAAACGGGCGCGTCGAATTCGACGGTCACCAACGAGGCGGGACGCTATTACGTGGCTCTCCTCCCGTCCGGTGGCCCGTACACGGTGGAAGTGACCCTGATCGGCTACCGTCCCGAGCAGCGGACGGGGATCAACCTCACCCTCGGCCGGACGGAGGGGGCCAGCTTCGTCCTCACCGAATCCGCCGTGGAGCTGGAGGCGCTCGTGGTCGTGACGGAGTCAAATCCCCTTCTGAGTCCGACCCGGACGGGAACCTCCACCACCCTCGATGAAGGGCAGCTCCAGGCCCAGCCGAACATTGCTCGCGATATCACCAACTTCGCGTTGCTCGACTCGCGTGTCTCGGTCACGGAGGGTGGCCCGAGCATCGCCGGTCAGAACAACCGGTTCAACAACATCCAGATCGACGGTGCGGTCAACAACGACGTGTTCGGGCTCGCCGACAGCGGCATCCCCGGCGGGCAGATCGGCGCCAAGTCGATCTCGATCGAGGCCGTGAAGGAGTTCCAGGTGCTGACCGCGCCGTACGATGTCCGTTACGCGGGCTTCAGCGGCGGATTGCTGAACGCGATCACCAAGTCGGGCACGAACGAGACTTCGGGATCGGTGTTCGGGTTCTTCACCAATGACGGATTGCAGGGCGGGCTCTCGATCGACGGCGAGTCGCTCGATAAGAACGAGTTCAAGAACACGCAGTTCGGGTTCACGCTCGGTGGCCCGATCCAGAGAGACAAGATTCACTACTTCGTCGGTGGCGAGTTCCAGATCTTCAACGGGCCCACGTCGGGTCTCGGGGTGGAGCCGGGCGGATCGCCGACGCAGCCGGGAGCGGACGCTCGTGGCATCGACCCGGCCGACGCGCAGCGCTTCATCGACATCATGGGCAATACCTACGGCGTGACGGCGGACGAGGTCGGCACCAGCGCCACGGTCACGCTGGACAACCCGCGGACCAACCTGTTCGCGCGCCTCGACTTCCAGCTCGGCGACAACCACCGGCTGGTGGTTCGCGACAACTTCTCCAAGAACCGGGCCGACCGGGGACCGTTCCGGGCGAGCTTCTTCTACGGCTACACGTCGCAGAACCAGAACTTCACGAACACCACGAATTCGTTCGTCGCGCAGCTGTTCTCGAACTTCGGCGGGGCGTGGAGCAACGAGCTCCTGCTGAACTTCGAGACCGTTCGTGATCTGCGCGACCCGGTCGTGGACTATGCTCAGATCGCGGTGGACGTGGACAGCCCGTTCGGCAGCAACACGCTGGTGATCGGGGCCGAGGAGTTTTCCCAGGCCAACTCGCTGGATCAGGACATCTTCCAGCTCACGGACAACCTGTCGCGGTCGTTCGGCAACCACCGGATGACGTTCGGCGCGAACGTCGAGTATTTCAAATTCAACAACCTGTTCTTCCCGGCTTCCATCGGGATCTACGAGTACGACAGCCTCGACGATCTGGAGAACGGCATCATCGGGGCGTACGAGGTCAACACGCTCAATCCCGCCATCACCGATCCGGCCGCCAAGTTCGGCGTGTGGCAGCCCGGATTCTACGTGCAGGACGAGTGGGCGATCAATCAGAACTGGAACCTCCAGTTCGGCCTCCGGGCGGACATCCCGATCATGGCTGACAAGCCCGTCGCCAATCCGGTATTCGAGCAGGAATTCGGGGTGAGCACGACGGAAGTCCCGTCGGGCAACATCCTGTGGCAGCCCCGCGTCGGCTTCAACTGGCAGTCGGGCGCCGAGCGTATGACCCAGGTGCGCGGAGGCGCGGGCATGTTCTCGGGTCGGCCCCCCTTCGTGTGGCTCTCGAACGCCTACGGAAACACGGGCGGCCAGCAGGTGAAGCTGTTCTGCGACACGGCGAATGCCCCGGCGTTCGACCGGGCCAACTATCCGGGCGGCGTACCGACGCAGTGCACGGACGGCACGACGGCGGCGCAGTCGGGCCTGCCCGTGGTCAACATCTTCGACCCGAATACCAAGATGCCGCTCGAGGGCAAATTCAACCTGGGCATCGACCAGGTGCTGCCCAAGGGCTTCGTGGTCACCGCCGAGGTGCTGTACACGAAGGCCATCCAGCAGCTGTTCTTCGAGGAGTTCAACATTCCTACGGAGCAGATCGGAGTCGACCCGACGCAGGGCAACCGGCCGCTGTTCGGCACTCCGGACGCGGGTCTCCGAGACGGTGCGTTCGCCCCGCAGCGCGTGAGCGACCAGTTCGCCCAGGTCATCCGGGTGAAGAACAAGAACGACAACAAGTCGCTGCTCCTCACGCTCGAGGTCAACCGCCAGATGACCGATTGGCTCGGCCTGAGGGCGGGATACACGTATTCCAACGTCGACGACACGCAGGGTCTGTTCTCCAGCCAGGCCACGTCGAACTACGGCCGGAATGCGATCCGGGGGAACCCCAACAATCCGGAGCTCACCAATTCGTCGTTCGAGCGTCCGCACCGGATCG
>JABDQB010000465.1 GCA_013042495.1 Gemmatimonadota bacterium | reverse complement strand
TCCTGGACCAGATCGATGGGCACCGCGAAGCCGTACCCCTGATTCGCGCCGTTGCTTGAGGCGATCGCCGCGTTCACGCCAATCACCTCACCGCGGATGTTGACAAGCGGACCGCCCGAGTTGCCCGGATTGATGGCGGCGTCCGTCTGGATGAAGTCTTCGATCGCCAGGTTGTCTCCGTTCGCGTTCTCGCCACCCTGTCCGATGATGTTGATGCTGCGGCCCTTTCCGCTCACGATACCGGCGGTGACCGTCGTCGTGAGCGGTCCGCCGACGCCACGAAAGCCGGGGCTTCCGATCGCCAGCACCCATTCGCCGACCCGCGTCGCGTCGCTCGATCCGAGGGTGACCGGTGTCAAGTCGTCCGCGTCCAGCTTGAGTAGCGCCACGTCGGTGGTCGGGTCCCTTCCCACCAGCTCGGCGGTGAACTCCCGCCGGTCACTGAGCTGGATCCGGATCGCTTCGGCGCCCTCGACCACGTGATTGTTGGTGATCACGTAGCCATCCGCGCTCACGATGAACCCCGACCCGCTGCCCCGGACCCGCGGCGGCGGCTGCTGCTGAAAGAAGTCCTCGAACGCCGGCGGAAGCGCCCGGCCATCACGGGAATGCTCGGCGATGGTCCGTTCGACGAAGATCGTGACCACGGCGGGGGTGACCCGCTCGGCGATTTCGGAGAAGCCGTTCGAAGGCAGAGCCGTGTCCTGGATCGGCGAAGCTTCGACTACGTGCAGCGTGAGCGGCGGATTGTCCGCCTGTCGCGCCATGCTCGCCGGTGTCAGGTCCAGGGTTGCCGCTATCCCGAGCCCGATGGCGAACGCCACAGCCGCGGTCAGCATCAGGTTCAACTTGGTTCGCAACGCGTCGTTCATCGCTATTCCTATCGCCTGTCCATGTTCTGCGGCGGGCGCCCTCGGGTCACCGAGCCGGACTCGCAGTCTCTACTATCGCTCCGTACCCCTTTCGGTTCCACCCGCCCCGGAAGCTCGCTACTCGGACGCCTGGAAAGATCCAGGGGTTGCCCGGCTCCCGTGGACGAAGAACGGCGCCCCGAGTTGGGACGCCGTCTTCCGGATATCCCGCTTCTGAACGGGAGCTACTTTTCGTCGGACTCGTCCACGATCTCGTAGTCGGCCTCGACGACCTCCTCGTCTCCCGCCGCCCCCTCACTCTCGGCCGCGCCGTCCTCAGCCGCCTCTTCGAATCCCTCCGCCGGCTCACCCTGGTCTCCCATGCCGGCCTTGGAGTAGATCTGCTGAGCCAGCTCCTGCACGGCTTTCTGAATCTCCTCGGTGGCCGCCGTGATCTCGGCCGTGTCGTCCTGCTTCAGCGCCTGTCTACCACGCTCGAGCTTCGTCTCGACGTCTTCCTTCGCCTCCTCGTCGACCGAGTCCTTCCAGTCTTCGAGGTTCTTCTCGGTCTGATAGATCAGCGAGTCGAGACGATTGTGGGCCTCCGCCTTTTCACGCCTCCCCTTGTCCTCGGATGCGTGCGCCTCCGCCTCGTGAACCATCTTGTCGATCTCGCTGTCCGACAGTCCGGACGACGCTTCGATGCGGATCTTCTGCTCCTTGCCCGTAGCCCGGTCCTTGGCGCTCACGTGCAGGATACCGTTGGCATCGATGTCGAATGTCACCTCTACCTGGGGCACGCCTCGGGGCGCCGGCGGGATGCCGGTCAACTGGAAGCGGCCGATGGTCTTGTTGTCCAGCGCCATGGGACGCTCGCCCTGGAGGACGTGAATATCCACGGTGGGCTGACTGTCCTCGGCGGTCGAGAAGATCTCACTCTTCTTGGTGGGGATTGTGGTGTTGCGGCTGATGAGCGTCGTCATCACGCCACCCAGCGTTTCGATTCCGAGGGACAGCGGCGTCACGTCCAGCAAGAGGACGTCGGTAACGTCGCCGGCGAGCACACCGCCCTGAATGGCCGCGCCGATTCCCACCACTTCGTCCGGGTTCACGCCCTTGTGGGGCTCCTTGCCGAAGAAGTCCCGCACCGTGTCCTGGATCTTGGGAATCCGGGTCGAGCCACCGACCAGAATCACCTCATCGATCGCCGACGGATCGAGCCCGGCATCCTCCAGGGCCTTCTTCATCGGCTCCTTCGTGCGCTCGATCAGGTCGTCCACGAGCTGCTCGAGCTTGGACCGTGAAAGCGACACGTTCAGGTGCTTCGGGCCGCTCTGGTCGGCCGTGATGAACGGCAGGTTGATGTCGGTCTGTGTGGTGCTGGAAAGCTCGCACTTGGCCTTCTCCGCAGCCTCCTTGAGCCGCTGCAGGGCCATCGGATCCTTGGACAGGTCGATTCCCTGGTCCTTCTTGAACTCGGACACCAACCAGTTGATCACCCGCTGGTCGAAGTCATCTCCACCCAGGTGGGTGTCACCGTTGGTGGCTTTGACCTCGAACACCCCGTCGCCCAACTCGAGGATCGAGATGTCGTAGGTGCCGCCACCGAGGTCGAAGACCGCGATCTTCTCCTCCGCCTTCTTGTCGAGGCCGTAGGCCAGCGCGGCGGCGGTGGGCTCGTTGATGATTCTGAGAACGTCGAGCCCCGATACCTTGCCCGCGTCCTTGGTGGCCTGGCGCTGCGCGTCGTTGAAGTACGCCGGGACCGTGATCACTGCCTGCGTGACCTCCGTACCGAGATAGTCCTCCGCCGTCTGCTTCATCTTCTGGAGGATCATCGCCGATATCTCCGGCGGCGTGAAAGTGTTGTCCGCATTGGGCACCTTGACCTGTACCCGGTCCTGCGAATCGCACTCGATCTCGTACGGGACGAGTTTGCGCTCGGATGTGACTTCCGAGCACTTCCGTCCCATGAATCGCTTGATGGAGAAGATCGTGTTGCTCGGGTTCGTTACGGCCTGCCGCTTGGCGACCTGGCCCACGAGCCGTTCGTTGTCCTTGGTATATGCCACCACCGACGGAGTGGTTCGCGTGCCCTCCGCATTCGGTATCACGACGGGATCGCCGCCCTCCATCACCGAGACCACGGAGTTCGTCGTGCCCAAGTCGATTCCAATGACTTTGCCCATTTGGTCTTCCTTTCGGGTCTGATCAGACGGCGGCCCCCGACAGCGGGTCGCTCCGGCCACCACCGCCCCGGTCCGGGAGAGACCGGTGTCTTCGTTGTCGGCGATCAATGTGCAAGCGATGTGCCGCGCCACAGACGCCGAAAGCGCCTCCAACCGCTTGTTTTCACGACATTCTGACACTGATCTGATCGGCGGGTGTCAGAACGGCAGGAAGTCTCGGCATGCCAACATGGCGGATGCCGAGCCCGGCGTCGCGCGTGAAGAGACCGCATTGCGTCGCCGGAATT
>JABDQB010000464.1 GCA_013042495.1 Gemmatimonadota bacterium | reverse complement strand
GCCCTCCACCCGTCCGCCTTCGAACCATCGCACTGCCCGTGGAGCACGGGGGGTGGGGGTTCCTGGCAGAACCTCTCGTTCTCGCGCTCGCGCTGGCACCCTCGTGGGCAGGCCTCGCGATCGCCCTCGGGACGTTGGCCGCCTTTCTCATGCGCCACCCCGCGAAACTCTATTGGCGGAACCGGCACAGGCTCGACGTGTCTCCCCGGTTCCGCATCGCCCGGCGCTTCGCGGTCCTCTACGCGGTCCTTGCCGCCATCGCGTTCTTCGCCGCCCTGGCGCTGGCCGGGTGGCGGCCCCTGCTGCCATTCCTGATGCTCGCCCCGCTTCTCGCCGTATACGGAGCGTTCGACGCGCAGAACCAGGCGCGCCGCCTGCTTCCCGAGCTCGCGGCCCCGATGGGGCTGGCGGCCTCGGCACCGGCCATCGCCCTCGCCGGTGGGTGGGGCTGGACCGGAGCATGGGTGCTGTGGATTCTCCTCCAGGCCCGGTCCGTTCCCTCGATCCTGTACGTGAGGGCCCGGTTGCGGCTGGAGCGAGGGAACGAGATCGACCGCCGGCCGTCGTCGGTCTCCCATCTCGCGGCAGTGGTGCTCGGCGTCGCACTGTGGGTCGCCGATCTCGGCCCGCTGCTCACCGTCGCAGCGCTGGTCGTGCTTCTCGCGCGAGCCCTTCGCGGGCTATCGGCCGGCCGGCGCCCGGCGAAAGCGAAGGAGGTCGGCTTCTCGGAGCTCGCGTTCGGTCTCGGCTACGTGCTCGCGACTGTCCTCGGCTACCGGCTGGGGCTCTAGATGTCCGCGGCCGTGATCGACTGGGCCGTCGTCCTGGCGTACTTCGCCGGCACGATCTGGCTCGGCAGCCGCCTGGGAAGGGGGCAGCGGGACCTGGAGGATTACTTCCTGGCGGGTCGCCGCACACCTTGGTTCGCCGCTTCCCTCTCGATCGTCGGCACCGAGACGTCGACGCTCACGTTCGTGGGTGTGCCCGCGATCGCCTACACGGGAAGTCTGGGGTTTCTGCAGGTGGCCGCCGGGTACGTGTTGGGACGTCTTCTCGTGGCCTGGTGGCTGGTCCCGGCGTACTTCGAGGGCAGGATTCACACCGCGTACGAACTCCTCGCGCACCGCTTCGGGGAGCGCGTAAGGCGGTTTTCCTCGGCCATCTTCCTCGTGTCGCGTGTGCTGGCCGATGGCGTCCGCCTGTTCGCGACTGCGCTGGTGCTTCAGGCCCTGCTCCCGATGCCGCTTCCGGTGGCGATCCTCCTCGTCACCGGCGTCACGCTCTACTACACCATGCGCGGCGGCCTGCGAGCGGTCATCTGGAACGACGCGGTCCAACTGGTGGTGTACGTCGGCGGCGCGGCACTGGCAGCCTGGATCCTGTTGCGAGCGCTGCCCGGCGGTTGGTCCGGAGCGTTCCCGGAGCTGCGGACGGCCGGCAAGCTGGGTGTCTTCGACTTCGGTTGGAATTGGACCCGGCCCTACACGTTCTGGGCCGGAATCCTGGGTGGTGCGGTCCTCACCATGGCGACCCATGGGACCGACCAGATGTTCGTGCAGCGCCTGCTGGCCTGCCGCTCAGCCTCCGACGCCCGGAAGGCCGTCGTGACGAGTGGAATCCTGGTGTTCGGGCAGATGGCCCTCTTCCTGATCATCGGATCCCTGCTGTTCGCCTTCTACGCCGAGTTTCCGCCGTCCACGCCCTTCGAGTCCGCCGACCAGGTGTTCGCTCGTTTCATAGCGACCGAAATGCCCGCGGGGTTGGGCGGCCTGGTGATCGCGGCCGTGTTCGCGGCGGCCATGTCCACCCTGTCCTCCTCGATGAGTTCGCTCGCCTCCGCATCGACGTTCGATTTTGATCGCGGAGAGACTCGTTCGGACGAGTCGGCGCTTAGAGCGTCCCGACTTCTCACCGCCGGCTGGGCCGCGGCCCTGGCCGGTGTGGCCGTGCTGGCCCGGGCCTGGGGCTCCGTACTCGAGGCGGGACTCACGATTACGTCCATCACGTTCGGGCCGGTCCTCGGAGTCTTCGGACTCGCGGCCGCCGGACGCCGGGTTCGAGAGGACCACGTGATCGTTGCCATGGTTGGGGGCCTGGCGGTCGCGACCGCCGCTCGCCTGCTCACGCCTCTCGCGTGGACGTGGCTCACGCCGCTCGGCGCGGTCGTGACGTTCGGACTCGGATGGCTCCTGAGCGTCAACGGCGGTCGGGCCGCGACCCGGTAGTATCAAAGGAAAGCGGGGAGACGGACATCCCGCCTCCCCGCCAGGGGCTTACACCGCTCCGCAGGGCGTCGACCCCGATCCAGCTTTACTTCACTGCCACTTCGTCCACTCCGGTGAACTCCACTCCGTCGGTCGTCATGCCGCGGAGGACGAGTTCGGTCGTCTCCGCGGTCAGGCCGGCCGCTATGAGGTCCTGCGTATTGAAGTGGAACAGGGCGTCGGCCAGGCCGTCTTCGTCCAGGTCCGGCCACGCGACCATCAGCTTGCCGTGCTTGTTTCCGGCCACGGGAGCGTCCGGATCCGAACCGTCTCCCAGGGTGACCGTCTTCGGGTCGATCGTGGTGGCGTCGAACACGTCGGCAACCGACAGGACGGCCGCCGCGATCTTGCCCCGGCTCTTCAGGTTGATGTTCCGGGGCCCTTCGCCTTGCGTGAGTTTCAGCATCACGTCGATCAGCGCATCACCGGTGCAGTCGCCCTCGAATTCCACGACGTAACCGGGCGCAGTCAGCGTGAGATCGACGTCTTCCCATTGCACGATCGGGCTGAAGCCTACTGTCGTGCCCGTGTAACGGACGGCATCGACCGTGAAGAAGCCGTCCGGCTTCGCGTCCGCCCAGTCCGTGTACCCCCACGGGTCGCCGGACACCCACATCCAGCCGTTAGCGGGAGTGCCGCTCTCCGTGTCCTGGAATCCCCCGATCCAATAGCCGGTTCCACCTATTGAGGGGACCCCCCCCTGGAAGTTCGCCAGGATGAAGTCGTTCTCCTCGGCGGAGGTGACCGAAGCCAGGTAAGCCAGGCAGCTGCCGGCGCCCAGGCCTTCGGCGGCTGTCCTCGCGTCGGTCCAGTTGATGCCCTCTGCGACAGCGACGGCGTCGTAAAGGTGGCCGCTCGCATCGTCGAGGGCGGGCACGGCGCCGAGTACGGGAGCCGCCACCGACAGGGTGCCGTCAGGGCCAGCGCCCGTCGCCCCCGGATCCACGGGCGTGGAATCGCAGGCGGCGAGCGCGATAATACACAGTCCGGCAGTACTCCAACGAAGGTGCTTCATGTGGGTAGCCTCGCATCTGAGGTCTCTCTCGAATGATCGCGAAGGCCCAGGGTTGCAATGCGTGTTCCAAAGCGCGTGTGATGTATCGATGTCTCGTAAGTGATTTCAAAAATTGAACTTATGGGGCGACAAAGTGGATGGTCGCAGGCCGCCGGGCATGGCGGTACGTCGAGGCATTGTCATGGATGGTAAATCTTTGCGCAGCCGCCTGATTGCGTGCCGCTCAGAGCTGGCGGACGAGCTCCTGGAACCGCGGGTCCTCGCGCAGCGTGTCGAGGTCGGGGTCCTGCTCGATCCAGTCACGGTGGCCGAATCCCGCCGCGACCGCGCGCTCCAGGCAATCGATGGCCAGGTCCGTCTGATCTTCGAGAGAATACAGGCACGCCACGTTGTACTG
>JABDQB010000462.1 GCA_013042495.1 Gemmatimonadota bacterium | reverse complement strand
AAGTACCAGCCCCCGAACAGGGTGCTGAACCAGTGGGAATCGAGCGACATGGCGAAGTCGTAGACCACGAAGCTCATGATCGTCGCGTAGGCGAACGCGAAGAACGGAGCGAGGTAATTCATGCGCCGCCAGCTCCGCACCTCCTCCTGCTCCTGGCCGGACCAGCCGGTCATGAAGCGAGCGCGCCAGGACCGCTGACCGGCGTCCAACTCCGCCTCGTCGAGCAGCCCCATGTCGGGACGAATCGCCAGGTAGGCGAAGTAGAGGGCCATCCCGAAGAGAATCGCCACACCGACCACGTTGCGCGTGATCAGGAAGGGGATGTTGAGGTAGGCCGCCTTCTCCTGAACGATCGGGTCGTACGCCATCTTCTCGATCCAGGGATAGTACTCCTCCCCGAGACCCAGCATGGGCAGCAACAGCACGAAGGCGACCGGCAGGAACGCCGCGTAGGCGACGCTGATGCGCCGGAGCGACCAGTTCCACTTGGCCTTCACGATCGTGGTGACCGCGGCGAACATCACTGCGCCCATGGCGATGCTCGAGAAGAACAACCAGTTCGAAACGTAGCTCGCCCACGCCGCGGTGACGTCGCGCTGCAGCGACAGGAAGAAGCTTACGGCTCCGACCGCGACCATCGCCCCGAAGAGCATGGTCGACGACGACGAGCGTGGAAGGAAGCGGGCGGGAATCCGGTCGGGGATGTGGATGTGGGCCATCGATCAGTCCTCCCCGGCGCCGGCGGCACTGCCCTGCAGCGTTCGCACGTAGTTCACGATGTTCCAGCGGTCGAAGTGGGTGATCTGGTGGCCGTACTGCGGCATCATGCCGCGGCCGACGCGGATCATCCCGTAGAGGTATCCGTCCGGATATCCGGCGACCGGGTCCAGAGCCAGGTTGTATGCCGCGAGCGCCGGCCACTTCTCGAGGATGTAGGCCTCGGCGCCCAGCCCCGCTTCGCCGTGACACACCGCGCAATTGCGGATGTAGAGCTCCTCGCCGCGCGCCAGCGACTCGGCGTCGGCGGCCACGGGGTTCTCGAGGCTCGCGAGCAGGACGTCCGCAGGATTCGCGGTGTTCGCCTGCGTGAAGTCCGGCACGTCGTAATCGACGGGCGTCGCGTTGCCCAGATTCACCGCGCCCGGGGCGGTCGTGAAGTTGCCCGACGAGAAGGACACCGCACCCTCGGCGGGCAGCCTCGGGTTCTCGTAGGGATCGAAGGACGGGCTGTCGCGCATGGAGCGGCCGAAGACCGCCACCATCGCGTCGTCCAGAGTGTTGCAGGCCGCGGTCGAGCTCAACACGAGCGCGAGGGCGGCGAAACGGAAGGCCTTACGCATCGGAGCCCTCCCGGAGCTCGGCGGGCTGATACTTCTCGAGAATGGTCCGCGCTTCGTCGGAGCGCGCCCCGGAGCGTACGTAGACCCCGTAGCGCCCCGCACTGAATTCGGGATCGTACACCACGGTGGGGGTCGGATTGGGCAGACGGCTGAGTACGAAGAGCCCGATCACCGTGGAGAGCACACCGAACAGGATCGTCAGCTCGAAAGCCGGGATCACATAGGCCGGAATCGACAGAATCGGCTTGCCGCCGGTGATCAGCGGCCAGTCCATCGAGGCGAAGGACGGAAACGCGAAGCCCGTCGCCGTGCCGGTGAGACCACCGACCAGCGTGAACACCCGCACGGGGCTTTGACCGTACCCAAGCGCATGTTCGATGTGGTGGTCCGGATACGCCGCATAGGCGGTGAGATCGTCCGAGAATCCCGCCTTGCGGAGATCCTTGATCGAATCGACCGCGTCGTCGAGGTAGTCGAAGGAGGCCAGGAGGCCGGTCGCATCACTCATATCACGCCTCCGCGGAGTCGGACTTCATACGCCGCACCTTCGGAGGCAGAACCTCCTTGAGCTCCGCAATGGCTACGGGCGGGAGCAGGCGCGTGAAGAGAAGGAACCAGAAGCCGAACCAGGCGAAGCTGCCGAGCACGATGCCCATCTCGGGCAGCGAGGGACGGTAGACACCCCAGGCGAACGGCTCGTACTCGTGGGACAGCGAAGTGACGATGATCACGAAGCGCTCGAACCACATCCCGATGTTGATGAAGATCGAGATCGCGAACAGCGCCGGGATCGAGTAACGGACCCGCTTGAACCAGAGCATGATCGGAACGAAGCCGTTGCAGGTCAGCATGATCCACGTCGCCCACCAGTAGTGCCCGAACAGGCGGTTCCAGAACATCTGCCGCTCGGGCGGCTCGCCGCTGTACCAGGCCATGAAGAACTCGGTCAGGTACGCGTAGAAGACGATGTTTCCGGTGAGCAGGATCAGCTTCGCGAGGGCGTCGAAGTGCTTGGT
>JABDQB010000457.1 GCA_013042495.1 Gemmatimonadota bacterium | reverse complement strand
GAGTACGAGGTGGCGGTGACCCCTCTGCCCCAGGCTCTCGGCTTCAACGACATGGAGCTGGCCATCGCCGGGTCCGCCGTGGCTTCGCCCGCACCAGCGGTCGTCCCGGTCGCGGGAGCGGTGCCACAGCGGGCTTCGTTCTCGCTGTTCGGCGCGGCCTCGGAGCTCACGAACTGGCGGGGTCCGCAGTACGATTGGGACATGCAGCTTCGCGAACTCGAGCGTCCACTGCGGCCGTCGATACGTGCGAATGCCGCGGGCGGGGCGAGCTTCGGTCTGGCGGCAGCACCGCCGATCGTCGGCGACGTCATGGACTTCGGATTCTCGTGCGTGACCCAGACGCAGTTCCCGAACACGCCCACCGACATCACGGCGGAGGTCGTAGCGGTCAGCAGCAACGCCGTGATCTTCGAGGACACGCTCTCGCGCGGAGCGTTCACGGCCGGCGAGTACGGCGACATCGCACTGAATTTCGACAATATCATCATCGGCACGGACACCCTGTATTTCGGCGCTCCGTCCGACGTGACGGGCGACATCGCGCCGGGACAGGTCGTGATTCTGTATACGCAGGGCGTCAACCGGATGACGGAGGACTACACGAACGGTTTCATCGCCGGGTTCTTCTGTCCGCTGGACCTGGGCTTCGCGGGGGGCAACAACGCGAAGATGTTCTACCTGCTGGTTCCGGATCCCGGTGGCGATCTCACGCCGGGTAACGACCCTAACCAGCTGACGAAGACCGCGGTCCTGCGGATCACCGACAACACGGTGGCGCACGAATTCCAGCACCTGATCAACGCCCAGGTCGGGACGGGCGCCGCCCAGGAAGTGTGGATCAACGAGGGTCTTTCGCACCTGGCCGAGGAAGTGGTGGGCCACGCGACGGCGCAGGCCGACGGATTGACGGATTTCGCCCCCGGGAATGAGCTGGCTGCGGCTGATCTGTTGCAGTCCCAGGCCGCCGTGGACGTGCTCAACAAGTATTACCTGGGCAACTGGGTCAACCTGGGCTTCTACCTGGCGGCGCCGGGTGACACGGCGGCCCTCCTCAACGCGGTGGATCCGCTGGGCGATGGCACTTTCCGGATGCGCGGCGCCAACTGGAGTTTCGTGCGTTACCTGCTGGACCGGTTCGGAACCCCGGCGACCGAGTGGCAGGAGACGCGGGCCCTGATTACCGATGGCGCCTCCACGTCTAGGCAGGCCGTCACCAACGTGTTCGGGGTCCCGTTCGACGAGCTGGCGGCCGATTGGGCGGCCATGTTCTCCGTGGAGGATCGCGACGACCTGGGCGGGCCGGTCCGCGCCTCTCTCGGGACGACCTCGTACCAGATGCGGGATATCTACGACAATCCGAGCATCGGGGGCATCGCGAGCCCGACTACGCAGTGGCCGCTTATGCCGACCCTGCGGTTCCTGAACCAGCCTGGCACGGTGCGCATGGACCTGTTCACCGGTACGTCGTCTTACGTGACGCTGCGGGCAAATGCTGCGAGTGGCGGGACCGGGCTGCGTCTCATGGAAGCACTCTCGGGCGCGGACCTCGGCGCCGCGATCATGCCGTACATGGTGATCGTGCGCACGAAGTAGAGCCTTCTCCCGCGCCGGTCAGCGACCGGTCCGGCGGGTTACAGCGCCGACGGCCACTTCGGGACCTCCCGGGGTGGCCGTCTCCCGTTGGCCTTCTTGCAAGGGCCGATGCGCCGAGGCAGTTTCGCCATCATGAATGAGTCCGGTGCGGGAGCGCTCTCACCACAACTGCAACGCCTGGCCGACGGTTTCCGATCCGGTGACCCCCTGGCCCTCGCCCGGTGCATCACTCGGGTGGAGAACCAGGCTGCAGGCTTCGAGGATCTGCTGCATGCACTTCACGACGGGGTGGGGCGAGCCCGGCGCACGGGGCTCACGGGTCCTCCGGGGGCGGGGAAGTCTACACTCACGGCGGTGGTGGCCCGCCAGCTCCGCGATCGGGGTGAGACCGTGGGCATCGTCGCCGTGGATCCGAGCAGCCCGTTCACGGGGGGAGCGCTGCTCGGCGACCGGGTGCGGATGGACGATCTCGCCACCGAGCCGGGGATCTTCATCCGCTCGATGGCCAGCCGCGGTTCGCACGGAGGCCTGGCGACCACCACGCGGGAGGCGGCCGACCTGATGGATGCGTTCGGATTCGACCACGTCCTCCTGGAGACCGTCGGGGTGGGCCAGTCGGAGCTGGAGGTCGCGACGAACGCTGACTCCACCGTGGTCGTGCTCGTGCCCGAGTCCGGCGATGGGATTCAGGCCATGAAGGCGGGATTGATGGAAGTGGCAGACCTGTTCGTGGTCAACAAGGCGGACCGGCCCGGTGCGGATCGGTTGAAGAAAGAGATCGAAGTGGTGCAGGCCATTCGCGCCGGAAGTCCGATGGCCGCGGCGCCCGCCCACCACGGGGTCGATCTTTCCGCCCTTTCCGGGCATGACCTGGATCCCGCGAGAGGGCATGTCGCCGATTCCGCCGATTCCCTCCCGTCGATCCCCGACTGGGAGGCTCCCGTGCTGAAATGCGTCGCTTCCGCGGGGGAGGGGATCTCGGAACTCGTCGACCGGCTGGACGCCCACTTCTCCTGGCTCGAGGAGACGGGCATGCTGGGTGCGCAGCGCCAACTGGCCGCGCTCGAGCACACCCGACGCGTGCTGGAACGAGCGGTTCAGCGGCAGGCCGCGACGGTGTGGAAGGACTGGATCGGCGATGGCGGACGCACGGGCGCGTTCGAAGGTTCGCCGTACGAGATCGCGCGCCGGCTTGCCGGCCTGGTGGGGCGACGGCCGGGGAAGTGACTTCCTTCTCCGCGCCCCGTTTCCCCTCGTGAAACTGGAACGGCTCCCCACCGATCGCGTATATTCGTGCACGGCGCTGGCCATTGCCACCCGCCGAATGCCACCGAGGAAGGAACGCTGATGAGTCACGTGATCGATACCGACGTCCCGGAATCGGCCGACCTGCAACAAGAGGTCGAACGCAGACGAACGGAACTGGCTGAGCTCGAGGCGAAGCTGGCGGAGTGGGAGGCGACGTCTGCGGCCACCCGGCAGCGAGATGACACGGACTTCACAACGGTTTCCGGGCAGCCGATCCGCGCCCTCTACACGCCGCTCGATACCCGGGATGACGATTACCTCGGTGACGTGGGCCTGCCAGGGGATTACCCGTTCACCCGAGGACCGTACGCCACGATGTACCGTACCCGGCTGTGGACGAAGCGCATGTTCTCGGGCTTTGCGACAGCCGAGGAGACCAACGAGCGCTACAAGTTCCTGCTGGCGCGCGGCACCACGGGACTGTCGGTAGCCTTCGATTTTCCGACGCTCATGGGGTACGACTCCGACGATCCGCTCTCGGAGGGCGAGGTCGGTAAGTGCGGGGTGGCGATCGCCAGCCTCGCCGACATGGAGACCCTGTTCGACGGCATTCCGCTCGACCAGGTGTCGGTGTCGATGACGATCAACGGCCCGGCGATCATGCTGTACTGTTTCCTGCTCGCGGCGGCCGAAAAGCAGGGAGTTCCCTTCGAGAAGGTTACGGGGACCATTCAGAACGACATCCTCAAGGAGTACCAGGCTCAGCACGCCTGGATTTACCCGCCGAAGCCGGCCCTCAAGATCATCACGGACATCTTCGAGTGGTCCAGCGAGAAGGCCCCGAAGTTCAACACGATTTCGATCTCCGGCTACCACATACGGGAAGCCGGCGCCACGGCGGTCGAGGAGCTGGCGTTCACGCTCAAGAACGGCTTCACGTACGTGGAGGAGGGCATTGCCCGGGGGCTGGACGTAGACGAGTTCGCCCCGCGGCTGTCGTTCTTCTGGGACGTCCACAACGACTTCTTCGAGGAAATCGCCAAGTTCCGGGCCGGACGTCGAATCTGGGCCCGGCACATGCGGGAGATCTACGGCGCCAAACGGGCCGAGAGCTGGCGTTTGCGCACGCATGCTCAGACCGCGGGCGTCACGCTGACCGCCCAGCAACCGCACAACAACATCGTTCGCGTCGCCTACCAGGGGCTGGCCGCCGTGCTCGGCGGAACGCAGTCCCTGCACACCAATGCCATGGACGAGACGCTGGCCCTGCCCACCGAGCATGCGGTGCGGATCGCTCTGCGTACCCAGCAGATACTGGCCTTCGAGACGGGCATCCCGAACACGATCGACCCGCTGGCCGGTTCGTATTTCGTGGAGAGCATGACCGACGAGCTCGAGCGGCAGGCGGAAGAGATATTCACCGAGATCGACGACCTGGGAGGCGTGGTCGCGGGTATCGAATCGGGCTATTTCCAGGCGAAGATCGCCCGTTCAGCGCGGCGATTCCAGGACGAAGTCGAGGCGAAGAGCCGTCTCATCGTGGGGGTGAATTCCTTCGAGGAAGAGGATGAACCCGACATCGAAATCCTCAAGATCGACGAATCCGCCGGTGCGGCCCAGCATGCCCGACTGGCGGAACTGCGGCGCACGCGGGACGGTGAAGCGGTAGAGCGCTCGCTGGCGGCACTGACCGAAGCGGCGCGGGCGGATCGGAACCTCATGCCGCCCATGCTTGATGCCGTCCGATGCTACGCCACCCTGGGCGAGATCCGGGACGCGCTGGAGATCGTCTACGGCCGGTTCCAGGAGCCCGTGGCCTTTTGACGGGGGCTTCGGCCCGGTACCTTGAGTCGCCGCGGCGGGCGGTTCGCCTCCGCGGCCCAGCGTCTCCATTCGGAGCAAATTCGCAATGGTCGAAAGAAAGATCCGTGTGCTGGTCGCCAAGCCGGGACTCGACGGCCACGATCGCGGCGCGAAGGTCATCGCGGCCTCGCTGCGGGATGCGGGGATGGAGGTGATCTACACGGGACTGCACCAGACCCCGGAGAAGATCGCCGCGACAGCTTTGCAGGAGGACGTGGACGTGGTGGCCCTGTCCATCCTGTCGGGGGCCCACATGACTCTCTTCCCGCGCGTCCTCGATCTGCTGCGGGAGAACGGCATGGACGACGTTCTCATCACCGGCGGCGGGATCATTCCCCAGGAGGATGTCGAGACGCTCCAGGCTCTCGGCATCGGCCGACTGTTTGGACCGGGAACGGCCACGGGTGATGCCGCCAAGTACATCCGGGAGTGGTTCGTCGAGAACCGGGCGGACGCAGAGGCGTGATGGCCGAAGCATCGCGCATGCGGCTCATGGTGGACGAGGTCCGCGCACTCGAGGATCGGCTGCGCGAGGGCGGCGGTCCGAAGCGGATCGAGCGGCAGCATTCCCAGGGCAAGCTCACCGCCCGTGAGAGGATCGATCTGCTGATCGACCCGGGCGGCGGTTTCCTCGAGATCGGACTGCTGCTCGCGTATGACCAGTATGACGGGCAGGCGCCGGGCGTGGGCGTGGTCACGGGCATCGGAGAGGTCTGCGGCCGGCCTGTGGTCGTGGTCGCCAACGACGCCACGGTGAAGGCCGGGAGCTGGTGGCCGGAGACCATCCCCAAGAAGCTGCGGGCCCAGGAGATCGCCATGCGCTGCCGCGTGCCGATCATCTACCTGGTCGACTCGGCGGGAATCAATCTGCCCTACCAGGCGGGTGTCTTTCCCGGCAAGTACGGAGCGAGCCGGCTCTTCTATTACAACTCGATCATGCGGCACTACCTCGACGTTCCCCAGATCTCTGCCGTGATGGGACCGTGCATCGCGGGAGGAGCCTACCTGCCGGCCCTGTCGGACATGATCGTCATGGTTGACGGCACGAGCTTCATGGGCCTCGGCGGCCCGCCCTTCGGGTCCTTGAACATGCCACGCCGGTTGGCGATCACCCCCACGCGGCGGCCACGCAGCCGGGCGACGGCGGTCAGCATCTCCGGCGCGTAGCCGGCCTGGAATTCGTCGAA
>JABDQB010000453.1 GCA_013042495.1 Gemmatimonadota bacterium | reverse complement strand
CTTCGGGTCTGCACGAGATCCGGCTCCCGGCGATCCAGCCGGGTTCGAGCATCATGCCCGGCAAGGTGAATCCGGTCATGAGTGAGGCGATGATGATGGTCGCGGCCCGGGTCATGGGGAACCACACGACCATCACCGTCGGCGGACAGCGCGGGAACTTCGAGCTGAACGTGATGATGCCGGTGATGGCACAGGCGCTCCTGGAGTCGATCCAGCTGCTGGCGGGCGCCGCACGGGCCTTCACGGATCGCTGCGTCGTGGGGATCGAGGCCAACGAGGAGCGCTGCCGTGAACTGCTGGAGCGCAATCCCTCGATAGCGACGGCCCTCAACCCCTACATCGGCTACGATCGCGCTGCCAAGGTCGCCAAGCAGGCGGCCCGCGAGGGACGTTCGGTGCGGGCGGTCGTCGACGAGCAGGAGCTCCTGCCCGCCGATCAGGTCGAGGAGGCGCTCGACGTCAGGTCGATGACCGAGCCGGGCCTTCCCGGCTGACGAGGCGGGTCGGGAGCGCCCGACCTCGCTTCGCGGCGACGACCGGGGGGAACGAAAATGGGGGTGACCGCCAGGGCGGCCACCCCCTTCCTCGTGGCAGTGCGAACCGAGGACCCGCCCTCAGGCGGTCTTCAGATCCAGCGAGGGGACGGTCGCACGGGACTTCGCCGGCAACCCGCCGGTGGGAATGACCCGGGTCACGGCCCCCTGGATGAACAACGGATACTCCCGGTCTCCGTACTGGAGTACCTGGATCAGCTCCGGCTCGTCGCCCGAGGGCGGGAGCACGGGCTCGGTGATGGACCGCCACACGGCGTCCACCAGTGACATGCGCGCTTCCACCGAGTCGGCCCAGGTCGCCATACGGATGCGGCGACGGTGCCCCTCGGTCAGGGGCCGGACGACCCTGCGGTGCCCCGGGAAGCTGTGCGAAAGCAGGAAGGCGATCGCGCGATCTTCGGCCAGGGGTTCGGCCCGGTTTTCCCACACGCCGGGCGTTCGGACTCTGCGGGGATCCCGCAGGTCGATGAATCCATCCGATGCGATGCGTCCGAACTGGCGCATGGGGAACTCCTCGAAGCCGTGGCTCCTGTGGTCGGGGTGCGCGTTGGACCCTTCGTGGTTCACAAGAAGTGTGCCGCCGTCGCCGATGCCCGGAATGGCGCGGGGACTTGCGGAACCCGACGGGTCGCCCGGGGTCACCCGCCGGGAAAAGCATTCCTCCCCCCCGGCACTTTATTCCCGGCCATGACCTCCCGATCCGATACGTCAGTCCCCGATGAGCTCGGTGCGCACGTCTCCAGCCGGGGCGGGGTCGCCAACGCCCCGGGCCGCGCGTCGGACCTGAACGCGCGTGTCTTCCAGCTGTTCACCAAGCAGCCGAATCGGTGGGCCGAGCCGAAGGTCGACGCGGGAACGGCTGCGGCCTTCGCCGAGGCGCGCGAGCGTGCGGGGACCCGTTGGTGCGTGAGCCACGACTCCTACCTGATCAACCTCGCCTCGCCGGACAGCTCGCTCTGGGAGCGTTCCCTTCGTTCGTTCGAGTCCGAACTGGGCCGGTGTGCGGCTCTGGGAGTGGAGGCCGTGGTGACCCATCCGGGCAACGCGACCGACGGCGACCCGGCGCGGGGCATCGAGGCGAACGCAGTCGGGCTCACCCGGGCACTCGAGGCCGTGCCGGACGTGCGTGTGCTGCTCGAGCTCACCGCGGGGACCGGGACCAGCATCGGAGCCACGTTCGACAACCTCGCCGCCATCCGGAACGGCGTGCCGGCTGCGTTGCGGGATCGGGTCGGCGTGTGCGTCGACACCTGCCATGCCTACGCGGCCGGATACGATCTGGTCGACGACTACGAGGGCGTCTGGACGGCCTACGAGGCCGCACTCCCCCTCGCGACCCTCGAGCTCTTCCACCTGAACGACAGCCAGCACCCGCTCGGTGCCCGCCGTGATCGGCACGCGGGGATCGGTGAGGGGACGCTGGGCGAAGGCCCGTTCCGGCGGTTGATGACCGATCCCCGCTTTCGCCACGTGCCGAAGATCCTGGAGACCCCCAAGGGCGACGACGAGGTCAGCCTGGATCGCCGCAACCTGTCTCTGCTGCGCGGCTTCCGGTCCGAGGCCTGACCGGAGGCGGGCTCAGTCCCAGCGGTATCCGAAGTAGGCGATCTCACGCGCGAACACACGCTCGATCCGGCTGCGATCTTCCGCCGACAGGACCTCCTGATAGGGGCGCTTGTCCCGGCGAAATCCGTGTTTCGTCCGTGGGAGCTCGGGCGTTTCCCCGAGGTCGAGGCGCCGACCGAGCTCCTCCATCGAGGGGCCGAGGTTCTCGAAAAGGAAGACGTCGTCCACGACCGGCACCGAGTTCTCGGAGTACAGATCGAAACCGCGCATCCGGCCCATCTCACCCGAGGCGATGAACTCGCTCAGCGAGAGCGAGTCGTCGTCTCGATACCACCAGAAGTAGTAGGAGATGACCTTGTCCCACGGGTTCCGCTCGAAGGTGAACTTGTAGTAGCTGTCCCAGACCGCGGGGTCGATGTAGCGCTGGATGAACTGGGCGCTCGAGTGATTCCGGAACCGCAGCCTGCGGCGGTGCCGAAGTGCTCGCAGGTAGTCGAGTGCCGTGTACCGGGATAGCGGCACGTGGTAGTGCTGAGGACCCCGGTAGCCCAGATCGGTGCGGACGGCTTCGTCCTCCGGAACGATCGTGGTGATGACGTCGTCGGGGCCACAGTACTTGGACAGCGCGATCTCGATCGAGGTGCCGGCCGTCTTCTCGGTCTTGATGAAGATGAACCGGTGTGCGTGGGATATGATCATCGCTTCAACCGGGGCAGGCCGAAGGGCCGGTCAGGAGTGTGTGCCACGCGCCTCTCCGCGGAGTGCCTCATGCGATCGCTCCGGAATCGGGGAAGCGATTCGTCGGCCGAAGAACTTCCCGGCCAGCGCGGCTCGTCGCAACCATCAACATCCGATGCGCTGCGTGGAGACCACGAAGTTGTCGAGGTAGCGTTCCTGGGCCACGGGAGAGCCGGAGTTCCAGTAGTTCTCCAGATAGACGGCGTTGAGACCGTACGCGCTGTAGGCACCCACCCAGTTCAGCCCCGTGCGCTCGGCCTCGAGGACGTCGTCGATCCAGAGCTGGAAGACGCCGTTCGTCTGTCCGGCGTCGTTGAGTCGGACGCGCGCCTCGACACAGTACCACGATCCGACGTGTCCGCCGTCGAAGATCGGCGTCGTCGAGCGATCGCTCCCCAACCAGGACAGGTTGGCGAAGTCGTTGTAGGTCGTCGTGCGGAGATTCCCGGTAGCGTCGGTGCCGCGGGCCGGATCGATCACCAGGTAGTCCCGATTCGACGCCTGCCCTCCGGACCAGACGTGGGCGATCATCGCC
>JABDQB010000450.1 GCA_013042495.1 Gemmatimonadota bacterium | reverse complement strand
CGATCGCGACGATGCAGCCCGCGAGTGAACCCCACAGCAGCGCGTCGAACGCGCTCGCCTCGCCGAAGACCTCCCACAAGGTGCCGGGCCGGCCGAGGTTTGAGCGCCCCTGGAGATACAGGCCGATCAGCACGACGAAGACGACCGTCAGAACCGGGAGCACCGCATTGTACCAGCGGAGGGGCGCACCCTCGACCGGGTCCATCTTGTCCGATCCGGCCTCGGACATCAGCATCGCGCCCTCGCGATGCAGACCCTCACCCCGCGACGCGCGGCGTTCCGCCGTCAGCATCGGCCCGAAGTCCCGCTGCAGGATCACGATCAGTCCCACCATCAGGAGCGCGAGCAGCGGATAGAACAGGTATGGAATCGAGTGAATGAACAGGGTGAAGGCGTTGGCTGAGCCGAGCGCGGCCGCCACCTCGGGCGTCGTTCCGGTCTGTGTCGCGGCGGCCGCCAGGCCGTCGGCGATCAGCGAGATCTCGAATCCCACCCAGGTGGAGACGAACACGATGGCCGCCACGGGAGCCGCCGTCGAGTCCACGATGTAAGCCAGCTTCTCCCGCGACACCTTCATGCGGTCGGTGATCGGTCGCATCGTGTTTCCGACGATCAGCGTGTTGGCGTAGTCGTCGAAGAAGATCGCCAGCCCGCTGAGGTAGGTGGCGAGTTGGGCGCGCCGCGGCGTAGTGGCAAGCGGACGCACCGCTTCCACGATGCCCCTCGTCCCGCCGCTCCTGCTGATCACGCCTACCATCCCGCCCAGCAGGAACGAGAACACCAGGATCGCCGCGTGATCGTAGTTCACCAGGACCGGCGTGATGAAGGTGTCGATGGCCCGCATCGTCCCGGTGATCGGATTGAGCCCCGCCACGAGGAAACCGCCCAGCCATACGCCCAGGAAGAGTGAAGTCACGACTTCTTTGAACACGAGCGCGAGGATGATGGCGAGCAGCGGCGGAAGGAGACTGACCCAGCCCGGGAGAAGGCGGGTTTCGAACACCCCGATTTCGTTGTTCCTTCCTCCGATCACCGTGAGGGGGAAGTCTTCAGCTCCGCCGATCGTCAGGCCCTCGAACTCGAACGGGCCGCTACCGCCCATCTCGACGTCCCGCCGGGCGATGATCCGGCCGCTCGCCGCGCGAACCCGAAGGTGACCGGCCGCCTGGATGGCCGTCGCCTCCACCGTCAGGTCGAAGCCCGCTCCCGGGACGGCCACCGCGGGACCGTAGATCCGAGCCGGCGTGGCGTCGGCGCCTGCCTCCTGCGCTCCCGCCGGGGCCGGTCCCAGTCCAGCCAGAAGAACCAGGGCTGCGATCCACCCTCTCGCCATGAAGACTCCTCGCGAAATGAAGCCCGGAGACCGGCCTCGGAAGGGCCCGGGCGGTCGGGAAGCTAGACAGGCCACCCCGCTCTTGTAAAGCCGGACGGGTGCTTGAAAGTGGCTTCCAGAAGCCCTTTTCGGGGCCGTTGATCCGCCGGCACCGGGTCCGTATACTGCGGCGAGCGCGGTCCGCGGAGGGGCCGTCTGCAACAAGCCGCCACGGAAAGGCGTCCTCGTATGTCGACCCCTGACATGAAGACCCTGCTGCTTGACGGTCCCGGCGTCGAACAGGCCCTGTCCCGCATGGCGCGGGAGATCATGGATGACGGTGTGATCGAGGACCTGATGCTCGTTGGGATCCACCGGAGAGGCGTCGAATTGGCCGAGAGAATCGCTGCACTGATCTCGGAAACCGCGGGACGGCAAATCAAGACGGGAAGCCTCGATATCACTCTGTACCGGGATGACTTCGACCAGATTGGTCCGCGTCCCGTGATCGGGAGCACAGCGATACCGGGGGACATCAACGGTCTTCGCGTCGTGATCGTGGACGATGTCCTGTACACGGGACGCACGGTCAAGGCGGCCTTGACGGAACTGGCCGACTTCGGCCGGCCGCGTCGGGTCGAGTTGTGCGTGCTCGCGGATCGAGGCGGTCGGGAACTCCCGATCCAGGCGGACCACGTGGGCATCGCCGTCGAGGTCGGTGAGGGCGAGCGTGTAGAGGTTCGGGTGCCTGAGCTTGACGATGAACTGTCCGTTACACTCGTCTCGTCTTCGGAGAGCGAATGAGCCAGACCAGACCGGAGTTCGAGCTCGGGAAGGACCTCGTCGGCCTCGAAGGTCTGTCGGCCGAGACCATCACGGGCATCCTTGACACCGCGGAGCCCTTCAAGGAGATCAGCGAACGGGCGATCAAGAAGGTGCCGGTGCTTCGTGGCAAGACGATCGTCAACCTGTTCTACGAGCCGTCCACCAGGACGCGCATCTCGTTCGAGTTTGCCGAGAAGCGGCTCGGCGCCGACACGGTCAATATCAGCTCCAGTGGCTCGTCGGTCGTGAAAGGCGAGACGCTGGTCGATACGGCGCGCAACCTCGAAGCGATGCGGATCGACATGGTGGTGATCCGCCATGCCTCGTCCGGCGCGGCCAGTTTCCTGGCCGACCGGATTCCGTCCAACGTGATCAACGGCGGGGATGGACAACACGAGCATCCGACGCAAGCACTCCTCGACATGCTGACGATCCGCGATCGTCTCGGCAGGCTCGAGGGGCTCAAGATCTGCATTATCGGTGACATCGTCCACTCACGGGTAGCCCGCTCGAACATCTTCGGGCTCAGGACGCTCGGAGCCGAAGTCGCGGTTTGCGGGCCCCGCAGTCTGATCCCGGTCGGTATCGAAGAGCTGGGTGTCTCGATCTTCAACCATGTCGAAGACGCCATCGAGTGGGCGGATGCGCTGAACGTCCTCCGGCTTCAACTGGAGCGGATGCAGACAGGGTTCATTCCTTCGCTCCGCGAGTACAACCGGGTCTTCGGAGTGACCCGTGCAAGGTTGGAGAAGGCAGCGCGGGACACGGTGATTCTGCACCCGGGACCCATGAACCGCGGGGTGGAGATCGATTCGGCGGTGGCGGACGGACCGCAGTCCGTGATACTGCCGCAGGTCACCAACGGAGTGGCGGTCCGGATGGCGGTCCTGTACCTGCTGGCGGGCGGTAAGCCGGGCGGGGCAGAGGCCGCGAAGCAGGAGATCACATGAACAGGCCGCTGATCCTCCGTGGTGGTCGCATCGTGGACCCGTCCCAGGATCTGGATGGAGTGGCGGACGTGCTGGTGAGCGACGGCCGCATCGAAGCCGTCGGTCAAGACATCGCAGGGCCCGACGAGGCGGAAGTCCTTGATGTGTCCGGACAGGTGGTGGCTCCGGGGCTGATCGATCTGCACGTGCATCTCCGCGAGCCCGGTGGCGAGGGCAAGGAGACGATCCACACCGGTTCGCACGCCGCGCTCGCGGGAGGATTCACGACCGTGTGGGCGATGCCCAACACGGATCCCCCCATCGACGATCCCGCGGCCGTCGGCTACCTCCGTCTCGCGGCTCGCGTGGCCCGTGGCACCCAGGTGATGCCAATCGGCGCTGCATCAATCGGGCAGAAGGGCGAGCGCATGACGGAGGTCGGCGAACTCGTGAAGGCTGGCGCCGTGGCCGTCTCCGATGACGGCGCGCCGGTGTGGGACACGGGCCTCATGCGTCGCCTCCTCGAGTATACGCAGACGTTCGGCATACCGGTCCTGCAGCACGCGGAGGACATTTCGCTTGCCGGCGGCGTCATGAACGAGGGGGTCGTCGCGACGGCGCTCGGGCTCCGAGGCCTTCCCAACGCGGCCGAATCATGCATCGTGGCTCGGGACATTCAGCTGGCGGAGCTGACGGGCGGGCACCTGCACGTATGCCACGTCTCGGCCCGTCAATCGGTCGAGCAGCTGCGCTTGGCCAAGGAGAAGGGGCTCACGGTGACCTCGGAGGTCACGCCGCATCACCTCATCCTCACCGACGAGATGTGCCGGGGCTACAATACCGAGGCCAAGGTGAATCCGCCGCTGCGAACGGAGGCCGACGTCGAGGCCGTCGCTCAGGGGCTTCTCGACGGAGTGATCGACATCATCGCTACCGATCACGCGCCGCATACTTATGAGGAGAAAGAGCAGGAGTTCGACTACGCTCCGTTTGGGATCAACGGGCTCGAGACGGCGTTCGGCCTTAGCATGCGCGCCCTGGTGCAGACGGGGCGCCTGACGCTGTCGGGACTGATCGATCGCATGTCGTGCAACCCGGCTCGCATCATGGGGCTGGAAGGGGGAGCGTTGCGGCCGGGATCGCCAGCGGACATCGTCGTGCTGGATCCGGACGAAAAGTGGACGGTCGACCCGACGGACTTCCGTTCGAAAAGCCGGAATACGCCGATCGCTGGCTGGGAGCTCGTCGGCCGCGTTCATCGTACGCTGGTGGCCGGAGAAGTTAGGTTCGTTCGGGACTGACCGGATTCGAGAGCTCGCGTCGGCGCGAGACCACACATCATCATCGAGGGCCTGATGGACGGGGGACAAGTGATACCCGAAGAAATTCGAGGACTACTCGACAGGCGCGGCACGTTTCGGGAATGGCTGAGCCGGCTCGACGAGCTGGGCAGCGAGTTTCGGCCGGAGGTGGCGGAGAAGGTACGTAGCGACTATGCGGGCCGGCTTGCCCGGGTCGAGGACGAGCTCGAAGGCCACCGGGCCGGACTGGAGACCGCGCTCGTCGATCGGACGGAGGCCGTGCGACATATCTCCAGCGAGCACGACGCGCGGACCGCGGAACTCGAAGAAACACAACTCCGGCACGTGGTCGGTGAATTCGACGACGACGAATGGGAATCACGCCGGGCTGAGCACCAGGGCCTGATTGACGGTCTGGAG
>JABDQB010000448.1 GCA_013042495.1 Gemmatimonadota bacterium | reverse complement strand
GGGCGCCCGTCGAAAGAAGATCAGGCCGGCCACAGCCACCCGAACACGCCCGCTGTCAGGCACGCGTATACGAACCCGTCGAACGTGTTCTTGAGGGTCGTGCTCCACGCCCGCTTGTACCAGATCGAGGCCTGCCAGCCGGCGACCGTGTAACACATGAATGCGGTGGCGCCCACGAACCGGAACACGGCCAGGTAGTCCGCCCCTGGTCCTAGAGCGTGACCCGCGATGTAGGCAGCGAATACGCCGACGATCACCGAGTACAGGAACCATTGCCCGAGCTGACCACCCATCTTCGGGGCACCGTTCGGCACGACGGTCATCATGGCCATGGGGCCGGCTTCCATCTTCGCCACGAACTCGGGCTCGCCCATCTGCTTCATATTGTCCGCCTTCGGCATGTGATATTCGCCGGGCGGGATACTGAACGGGCGCAGGGCATCCATCACGCCCTCCTCGTCCGGCAGCTTCGCGAAGTCGCTGTTGTGGTAGCCGAGAGCCATGTGGATGATGGAGCTCGCGACGAAAACGACGAAAGCCGACAAGAGGATGGGAAGCCAGAGCGAAAGCATTGGAACCATGGTACCTCCAGGATGGGGTCGCCTGTATCCGACGCTGCAATGGTAACCAGAATGTACCGGGGGAGGGAAGTTAGGTTGCCAAAGACGTTTCCGCGGAAACGTCTCAACAGGTTGTCATCCAGGGACCTTGGTCGGTTCGGTCAGCCGCCGGATCGCTTGACCGAGTATCCACGCCGGCCCAACTCCTCGACCAGCATGTCCCGGTGCTCGCCCTGGATCTCGATGACCCCGTCGCGCACCGTTCCGCCGCAGCCGCATCTCTTCTTCAGGTCTCGGCCCAGTTTCTCCAGGTCCGCCTGGCCGAGCGGAAGCCCCGTAATCACCGTCACACCTTTTCCCTTGCGGCCTTTCGTCTGCCGCCCGACACGCACCGTTCCGTCGCCGGACGGGGCGTTCGCTCCCTTCCGTTTGCACCGGCACTGGTCGATCGGTCGGCGACACTCGGGACAGGTCCGACCGATGTCGGTCGAGTAGACCAGGCCACGGTTGTTTCTGCGGTTTCTTGACATTCTGTAATGTACGGTCGCGTATCATCGGTTCGACAACCGCCGCCGGTGCACGGGTGGCTACCTGGCCGCCTCTGCGCCTACCGTCTTTCCTCCAGCTCCCTCTCGGCGCGCCGAAGGTTCGCCCGGTACCTCGCCGTCCAAGGCTGCCCGTTGGCCTCCGCCATCTCGAGGGCCCGGGCGTAACTGTCGCGTGCTTCCTCGAGCCGGCCTGCCGCTCGATACCCGTGAGCCAGACTGTTGTACCCGGCCCCCGACTCGGGAAACGTCTCGACGTTCAGCCGCAGGAAGACGATCGCATCCTCCGTCTCGCCCTTCTGCAGAAGCCACTGGCCGAACGCGTTGAGCTCGCTGGCGCCGAGTCGCCAGGCATCGGGTTCTGCGATCCCGGTCCGGAAGAGGTCAGCGGCATTCTCGACCCCTCTCGTCCGCCAAGCACGGGCCACGGCTGGCCCGATCGCCGGCTTCTGCAGCTCGGACGACGGCACGAGCAGGTGAAGCCCCATGTCGTCCAGTCCGTCGCCGCTCGTGTTGGTCAGCAAGACAACGGCCCTGCTTGCTTCCAGGTCCATTCCGAGAAAAGACCGGTAGCCGCCGGTGCGTCCATTGTGGGCGGTGATCGTCCGCCCGCCTTGGTGGGACACGTGCCACCCCATGGCGATGCTGTCCGCGCTCTCGCCCACCTGGCGACGCGGACGGTGCGTGCTGTCCATGGCGGTAGACAGGTCGCTGCCCGCATCCGACAGGTTCGCCGCAACGAACTCCAGCATGTCATGCACGGTCGACCGCAGGCCACCGGCGCCGGCGAGGGTGGGAACGTCCCAGTTGGCCGCGGGACCGCCGTACATGTCGTGTCCCCTGGCCAGGTGCGCTTCCATCCACGGCGTGAGGGTTATCGCCGTATGGCTCATGCCGAGCGGATCCAGGATCCGGCCGCGAAGCAGCTCCTCGTAGGTCGTACCGGCCAGCAGCGCGAGTGCGTGACCCAGCAGGCCCACCGCGTAGTTGGAGTACTCGTATTCGTCGCCCGGATCCCGCCTCAGAGCGTGCCCTGAAAGGAAGTCGTACATCTGCTGCACGGTGTAGTCGGCATACGGGTTGGCCGTGTCCGACGGCCGCATGTTGCTCGGAAGGCGTGGGAGGCCCGAGTAGTGGGTGGTGAGCAAGAGCAGGGTGATGGGCTTCCCATTTCGCGCAGGAACCTTCACGCCCTCCGGCAGGAGCCCCTCGACCGGTTCGGCCAGCGTCACCTCGCCCCGCAGCGCCATGTCAGACAGAGCGATCGCCGTGAACACCTTCGTGATCGATCCGATCTCGAACACGGTCTCGCCGTCGAGCGGCAGGGTGCCAGATCCGGCGTCTCCCGCAGCGAGCACGCGACGCGTTCCGTCCGCCTCGAGAAGCCCGATTACGACCCCGGCGGTACGGCCGGTGCGCACGGCTTCATCGAGCAGGGCCTGCACGGCGGAATCAGGCGGGAAGCGCTCCTGGGCGGCGAGCGGGGCCGAGAACAGGAAGCACGGCGCGAAGACAAGCCACAACCTTGCCAACGCTTTCCGAGGAGTCCGCACCTCAGCTTCCCTTGCTGTCGTACCAGCTCCTGCCGAAGCCAGCGTCTACCTTCAGGGGCACGTCCAACTGGATCGCCCCCTCCATCTCCTCGCGCACGATTCCCAGCGTTTGCTCCACTGCCACCTCGGGCACTTCGAGCAGCAGTTCATCGTGTACCTGGAGCAGCATCCGCGCTCCCGTGTCGCCCGTGGCAAGCCGATCGTGCAGCCTGATCATCGCGATTTTGAGCAGGTCGGCGGCCGTGCCCTGAATGGGCGAGTTCGTGGCCAGTCGCTCTCCGAATGCGCGCACTCCCGGGTTCCTCGAGCGCATCTCCGGAATGTAGCGGCGTCGGCCGAGCAGGGTCTCCACGTAGCCCCTCTCTGCGGCCAGTTCCTTCATCGCGTCGAGGTATTGGCGCACTCCCGAGAAGCGTTCGAAGTAGCTCGCGATGAATTCGTCGGCTTGAGTGCGGCTGATCCCCAACTGCGCCGCCAGGGCAACCGGGCCCTGACCGTATATCGTGGCGAAGTTGATGGTCTTCGCCTGGTCCCGCATGCCGCCGCTCACGGCGTCCGCGTCGACTCCGAAGATGCGGGCCGCCGTCTCGCGATGAATGTCCCGGTCCGCCCGGAAGGCCTCGACGAAGGCCGGATCTCCAGACAGGTGCGCCAGCACCCGCAGCTCTATCTGTGAATAGTCGGCCGAGAGGAACAGGTATCCCTCGTCCGCTACGAACCCCTTTCTGATCTCGCGCCCGAGCGCCGTGCGAACCGGGATGTTCTGTAAGTTGGGATCGGACGACGAGAGCCGACCCGTCGCCGCCACCGTCTGATTGAAGGTCGTGTGGATACGGTCAGTGTCCGGATGCACGAGGGCCGGCAGTTTCGACACGTACGTGCCGTCCAGCTTGTCCAGTTCCCGGTACTCCAGGATCAGGCGCGGAATCTGGTGCCCCTGCGCCGCCAGTTCGCTGAGGACGCCTTCGTCCGTCGAGGGTCCGGTCTTCGTCTTACGCAGGATCGGGAGCTCGAGGCGCTCGAACAGGAGCTCCCGCATCTGCGGCACCGATCGGAGATTGACCTCCCCGCCAGCCAGCTTGTAGATCTCCTCCTCGATCTGGGCGATCTCGCGGGTGAAGCGCTCGCGCAGGGCGTCGAAGACGTCGAGATCGATCCCGATGCCCGTCTTCTCCATGTCCGCCAGCACAGGCACCAAGGGCATCTCGATGTCTTCCAACAGGTCCAGCATCGAGTGCGCTTCGAGCTCTTCCTTCAGGCGCCCGTACAGGCGGAGCGTATAGTCGGCGTCTTCGCCCGAGTAGGCGGCCGCGGCCTCCAGCGATACCTCCGGAAACGGAATCTCGCTCCGCCCCGAACCGGCTACGTCGGCGTAGGAGGTGAGCTTCGTCTGGAAGCGATCGAGCACCAGGATATCCAGCCCGTGCTGGCGCTTGCCCGGATCGAGCACATACGAGGCGAGCGAGCTATCGAAGTACACGCCGCCGAGCGGCGCGCCGGCTCGTGCAAGCACGTGCATATCGTACTTGATGTTGTGCCCGACCTTCCGGATCGACTCATCGGCGAGAAGATCGCGCAGGGGGGTCATGGCCGGGGCGGTTATCGCCGGCAGGTTGGGCACGGGTTCCGGTACGTCCAGCATCAGCATCGGGTTGCCGTCGGGGTCCGTTGCTACAGCCGAGGGCACGTGGCCGAACGCCAGGTAGTACGCCGTTCCTTCGGCGGCGGAGAGCGAGACGCCCACCAGCTCTGCGCGCATCGGGTCTGTGCCTGTCGTCTCCGTATCGACGGCGATCGTGCCGGCGGCTCGCATCTCGTCCAGGATGGCCGGGACCTGATCGGTATCGGTGACCAGCTGGTAATCGGAACCGGAAGGGTCGTCGTCAGCGGCCGCTCGAACCACGGGGGTGCCCTCGCCGTCCGCAGCCGCCTGCACACGCCCCGTGGCCTGCGCATCGTCGGGTGCCCAGTCCCGGGCCAGAGTATGGAACTCGAGGTCGAGGAATATCTGCCGCAAGCGTTGCCGGTCCGGTTCGGCGCGGGCCAATGCATCGAGGTCCAGTTCGATCGGGGCGTCGAGCCGAATCGTGACCAGCTGTTTCGAAAGCCGGGCCATGTCCGGGTACTCGATCAGCGCGTTCCGGACGCGCTTCCCTTGGATGTCCTCGGCATGCGCCAGAATCTGCTCGAGATCCCCGAACCGCTCGATCAGGTCGGGGGCCGTCTTCTTTCCGATCCCCCGCACGCCCGGGATGTTGTCGGATGAGTCCCCGATCAGGGCCAGGTAGTCGGTGACGTGCCACGGGGGCACTCCGAGGCGCTCGGAGGCGTTGTCCGGCGTGACCCGCTCCTCGTCCACCCCTGCCGGTCCACCCCGCCCCGGGTTGAGCAGGTGCGTCATGTCATCGATGAGTTGATAGAAGTCCTTGTCGCCCGAGACGATCACCGTTCGGACGCCCCGGGCCGCCGCCTGCCGGGCCAGGGTGCCGATCACGTCGTCGGCTTCCCAATCCGGAATTTCGATCACCGGGACGTGGAACGCTTCGACGATATTCCGCACGCGGGGCAGGGAAGCCGCCATTTCGTCGGGCATCTTCGCGCGTGTCGCCTTGTACTCGGGGTAGACTTCGGTGCGGTAGCTGTCGCCGGCGTCCAGCACGACACCCACGTAGTCCGGGTCGTGGTCCTCCATGAGCCGGATGAGGAAGCGGGCGAGACCGAACGGGGCCGAGGTATTCTCGCCGCTCGAGGTGGTGAGCGGCCGGCTGATCATGGCGAAGAACGCCCGGTAGATCAGGGCGTGTCCGTCCAGTAGAAACAGGGTGGGGACGTCGTGCGTCTGGTTCACTTGGGCGGCTCGGACGGGTTGCGGGACTCCTGAATACGCGGGCGCCCCGAACCGAGTCGGCCGGGGCGCCGCAGACTGATTCTAGGGAGGTGGCCGGCTAGACCCGGGTGACGTTGGCCGCACGCGGCCCCTTGTCTCCATCGGTGAGCTCGAATTCCACCTCCTGGCCCTCGGCCAGAGTCTTGTAGCCCTCGATGTTGATGGCACTGTAGTGCACGAAGACTTCCTTGCCGTCCTCGAGCTCAATGAAGCCATACCCTTTGGCATCGTGGAACCACTTGACCTTGCCTTTGGACATTTGGTGTCCTCCTGGTGAGAAGAAACGTCTGAACGACGGGGTACCCCGGGGGGTGCCCGGTACGGCTCATCCTACCCGGCCGTCAAGGCCGAGTCAACCTGGATTTCCCTCCAGATCGTAGAGCATGGAATAGATGTACCGGTATGACAGAATCGCCTTTACGTAACGCCGGGTTTCGCTGAAGGGAATACGGTCGATCATCAGGTCCGTGCTGGCCGAGAACTCGGGGAAACGGCGCCACGCGGTGTACCGATGCGGACCCGCATTGTAGGAAATAAGCGCCGGCACTACCGAGCCGCCGTGGCGCTCCAGGAGCTCGCGAAGGTACCGGCTGCCCAGAGCCAGGTTCACTTCGGGCACCACTCGCTGCTCGGATCGATACTCGGCAATCCGTAAGCGCCGGGCCACCTCGGACCCTGTTGCCGGCATCAGCTGCATCAGGCCGGTAGCGCCCGCGCTGGAGACCACATCGCGGTCGAACTGCGACTCGCGGCGGGTGAGCGCCGCCACCAGCGTCGGATTCAGTTTCTCGATGTTTGCCCTCTCGACGAGCACCGGCTCGTAGACGATTGGGTAGACCGCTCGCAGCAGGTCTTCGCTCCAGATCCCGGACCTGGCACGATAGACGCCCCATGCGATCGACGTGCCCTGCCACGAAAACCCGGCCTCGTTCAGCCCGATCGCCAGTGCCAGACGGTCGTCGCGCGACTCGCGGGACCCGGCCCGGGCTGACAGCTCACGCAGTGCTCGCCCTTTCCAGCCCAATTCTCTCAGTCTCTCCATCCGGCGGAGGAGGGCCGCGTGGTCCGGACGAAGGCGAACGGTCGGGGTGGCGCGCATTTCGAGGAAGTCCCACGGTTCCACGCCGAGCCAGCGCGCCGACTCGATCCCGTAGTAGCCGATCGGGTCTTCGCCCAGCACCTGCCGGTACAAGACCCTGGCCCGAGCGCTGTCACCCGCGGCATCGCGCGCCCGGGCTGCCCAGAACGTCGAGGCGCCGTACCAGTTGCCTCCCGGGAACCTCCGGCGGTAGGCATCGAAATGGGCCGCGGCATCCTCCGGTTTCTCCTCGACCAGGTCGATCATGCCGAGCCGGATCAGGGCATCGCCGGCGTGTGAGGAACGGGGGAACCGTGATACAGCCTCCTCGTAGCCGGTCCGCGCTTCGCGAAGCCGGCCACGATCGTGCTGTATGTCGGCCAGCAAGAAAGCCGCATACGGACCGTCGGGAGCAAGAGGGTCGGCTGCCACGAAACGCCACAGCGCGGCCGCGTCATCCCGCAAACCCCGACGGTACAGGGCCCGGCCCGCCAGGAATCGCATGCGTTGTTCGAGCTTCGGGTCCACCGGCGCCGAGTTACCGGCTTCCCCGTCTATCCACGGACCGAGCAGACGACCGACGGCGGAGTACTGCCGGTCGACGAACAGGGCTACAGCAAGGTCCATCGTCACGTCCGCCCGCTCCTCATCGTCCGCGGCGGCCAGCGCGTCCCGGAGCAGCGCTGCCGCTCGATCCGGTCGTCCCTCCCGTCCCTCCACGTCCGCGACCCGCCTCAGGTTTTCGACCGAGGAATCGCGTGCGAGGAGGAACTTTCCTGCCTCTTCGCCCACCCCTGCGTCCCGGAGCGCGGATTCCGCTTCCCGCCTTGCCTCCGCGGTGTCACCGCGAGCCGCGTGAGCGGGAACGATCCACTCCGCGGCCAGGCGGGCTCTGGCGCGGCGACTCAGCGAGTCGACCATGGTCAGGGCATCGGCCGTGTCGGCCGCAACGAAGAAGGCACGCGCCAGTTCGGTAAACGTCGAATCCCGCCAGATCGACGGCTCGTCGTCGAGGCCTGCCGCGACCGAGAGCGCGCTATCGGGGATCCCGGCCGCCGACCAGGCCTGGACGGACGACAGGCGAAGCCAGCCGGCTAACTCCCGGTCGGCTTCTGCTGCGATCCGGTACTGACGCGCGGCTTCCTCCAGCCTGTCCGCCTGGCCCAGCGCTTGCGCGTAGCGCACCCGGTTCCCAGTCGACAGGCGTTCCACCCCGGCGCGCTCGAATCCGGCGGTCGCGGACTCCGGGTCTCCGAGCTCCAGGTACGCACGGGCGAGGAGCCGGCGTCCCTCGCCCTCCCTCAGTGTATCCAGCCACTCCCGATCGGAGAGTAGACGGCGAACGGCACTCCAGGATCTCATCTCCGCGTGCGCGAGTGCCGCGAGCAGCACCAGCTCGGGCGCCGCGGAGTCGCCCTCGATCGACAATCGGCGCGCTGTCTCACGGGCCGTGCTCAGCGAGAAACCGTTGGCCAATCTCGTTTCCAGCGCCACGAAGGTGGGATCAGCGGCCAGGGCAAGTCCCTCGATCTGCGGCTCGGCCGGCGTGGAGTCCGGTCGGGCCGAGCGCCCGGGAACCTCCTGAGCGATAGCCGACCGACCGGTCGGAAACATGATCGCCGCCGAGAGGATGACGACGCGCCACGTGTGGAGCCACCCACCCGCGATCTCGCACGCTGCCCGTTTCCCCACCCTCGCCACTACCGTCATCTTCCTCGTCTTCCGTTCTATCTGGTTACACCCGACTCCCTGCCGGCTTCCGGTCGGCAATCTGCGCGTCCGCTTCGGCGGGACAAGACTCGATGGCAGTTCGAGGCGCTTACCGCCGCGGCAAACTCCACCCCAACACAACAGCGGGGCGCCGACCCGGGGGGTCAGCGCCCCGCCGAGGGGCACGCGCCTGCCTGAACGGCCTACATGTTCCAGATCAGCCGCACCACCGAGTAACGACCGAATTCCGGTACTCCGACGAAAGCCTGATAGTTGTCGTCGAAGATATTCGAAATGTCGAGCTGCAGGGTGAGTCCGGTCCGGCCGGGGAAGGTGTAGCCCACGTTCAGATCGAACACGGTGTACGAGTCGACCGCGCCGATGTACACGCCCGATGCCACGGGGAAACCGTCGATGTAACGGCCCCGGACGGCCCCGTTCAGACCCGATGTCGGCGACCGGTAGCCCGCTGTCAGAGACCCCTTCCACTTCGGTGCGTTCAGGGCCACTTCCCGGGTTGCCGGGTCGTCCTCATCTCCCGTCAGGAACCTGTCCTTCTCGACCCACGAGAGCGTCCCGCCGAACTCCCAGCGATCGTTCAGGATGTAGGTCAACGAAGCGTCCGCGCCGAAGAACCCGAAGTCGCCGAGATTTCGGTAGGTCAGCAGGATCGGCGCCGACGTCGTGCCACCGGCCGTGGTGGGAGCGATCG
>JABDQB010000444.1 GCA_013042495.1 Gemmatimonadota bacterium | reverse complement strand
GGATCGGCATGCGACGAGCAAGATAAGCACGGCAGAGGATCTGCAGGGCATTGCCTCGTTCGGCTTCAGGGGCGAGGCGCTTCCTTCGATCGCGGCGGTGAGTCGCTTTGAACTCGAGACGGCGCCGGCGGATGGAGGCTCCGGCACCCGAATCCGGGTGACAGGCGGTCGCATCGTGTCGAGCGAGGAAATCGCCCGTCAACCGGGCACGACGGTAACGGTGCGCTCGCTCTTCCAGAACGTGCCCGCCCGCGCGAAGTTTCTCAGGGCGGCCGGGGCCGAGACGAGGGCCGCCAGCGAGGCGATCCTTCTCCTGGCGCTGTCCAACCTCCCTGCAGCCTTCCACCTCGCGTCGAACGGGCGGGAACTGTTGTCACTGCCCCCGGCCGACAGTCCGGCGGGCCGGGTCGCCGACATCTGGGGCGCGGATGAATCCGGCCACCTCCTCGAGCTGGATGAGGAGATAGACGGCGTCCGCGTGGGCGGCCTGATCCAGCGGCCCGATGCGGCGCGACAAACGGGAGGCCGGCGCTACCTTTTCGTGAATGGCCGGCCGTTTCGGGACCGAGCCCTCGTGCGCGCCGTGGACGACGCGTACCGCACGACGGTGGCCCCCGGTCTTCGGCCGACGTTTCTGATCTACCTCGGACTCCCGGGTGAGCGAGTGGACGTGAACGTGCACCCGGCCAAGGCAGAAGTGCGGTTCAGTGATGCCGGGCGGGTGCATGGCGCGGTCGCCGGCGCGGTTCGGTCCCGCCTTGGAGCGGTCAGCAGCGCTCCCGGATTCAGTTCCGGCGGCGCGCCTTCGGGTCCGGAGTCTGCTCTCGCCGGGCGTCCGCCGAGAGTGAGCGCCGACGGCGTTCCGCGCGTTGCCGAACCTGACCCGGCCGAAGCGGAACCGGCTGGCGAAGAGTCAGAGCCGCCCCAGCTGGCGTTCTTCGTGTCGCGCTCGGGCGCCGATGAGGCGGCCGGGCACGCCCGGGTCCCTTCGGAAACGGGGGGAACTCCGCCGCTCGGTGCGGTGGGACGGGCGGTGAGTCCACACGCCTGGCAGCTGCACGATTCCTATATCCTCGTCTCCACCCGCGATGGAATGCTGATCGTGGATCAGCATTCCGCGCACGAGCGGGTGCTCTTCGAGGAGATCATGGAGAAGTTTCGGGGCAGCGGCGCCGAATCTCAGCGTCTCCTGTTCCCCCTCACTCTCCGACTGGCACCTGCCGAATTCGCGGCCGTCGAGGAACTCGGGGGTTTGCTGCGAGCCGTGGGATTCGAGGTCGATGCGTTCGGCGACCGGACGGTCATCGTTCACGCCGCCCCGAATCCGCATCCGTACTTTGACGCGGAGGCCTGTTTTCGAGACATGGTGGCCGAACTGACGCACGGTTCGGACCTGGTCAACTCGGCCCGCAACCAACATGAGCGCATCGCCAAGAGCATGGCGTGCAAGGGAGCCATCAAAGCGGGCCAGCCCCTGTCACGTGCCGAGATGGAGGAGTTGGTGGATCGGCTGTTCGCGACGGAACTGCCCAGCCACGATGTACACGGGCGCCCCACGATACTCCGCCTGACCATGGAGGAACTCGCCCGGCGCTTCGGTCGATCGTGAAGTCCTGCCCGAAGATCCTGGTGCTTCTCGGCCCGACAGCGACGGGGAAGACGGAACTGGCTCTCCAGGTGGCTCGTCTGCTCGACGGAGAGATCATTTCGGCCGACAGCCGGCAGGCATATCGCGGTCTCGAGGTCGGCACCGGCGCTCCGAGCCCTGCTGAGCGCACGCGGGCTCCGCATCATGGAGTGGCGTTCCTGGAGCCCGGCGAAAGGTACGGAGCGGGCCGGTTCGCCCGCTTGTGCCGGCAGTGGGTAGCGGACATCGAGTCGCGCGGACGGACCCCGATCCTTGCCGGAGGTACGGGTTTCTTCGTTCGGGCCGTCACCCGGCCGGTGTTCCGGGAACCCGAGCTCGACGAGGGGCGCCGATCCTGGCTCACGACCTGGCTGTCCGGGCTGCCGCCGGACGAGATTCGCCGGTGGGTGCAGCGCCTCGATCCGGCTCTCGCCGATCGCCTGGCCGTGGTCGATCGTCAGCGTGCCGGCAGAACACTCGAGC
>JABDQB010000439.1 GCA_013042495.1 Gemmatimonadota bacterium | reverse complement strand
GGATCGTTCTATCATCGGCCAGCATTCCGGACTTGCAGGCGAACGGGTGCAGGTCTGAGGCCACGACCCGGATCTGCTCGATCACGAGCTCCGGAGGAATCGTATGGATGCCGAACACCCCGACCGTATTCTGGGCAGTCACGGCCGTGACCGCCGCCGTGCCGAACACGCCGAAAGCCTCGAAGGTCTTCAGGTCAGCCTGGATTCCAGCCCCACCCCCGGAGTCACTTCCGGCGATGGTGAGGGCGACCGGCGGTCTCGCGGTTTCACTTGGACTCACGGTATCCTGTGCCTTCCCATTTGCGGCTTTCCCCGCGACGGCGGCCGGTTCACATTGAACAGCCATGCCCAGTCTGAATCAGAGCAAGCACCTGCGGGCGCTCCATCGGCGCAAAGAACGGCGGGCCAGCGGCGAGTTTCTCGTCGAGGGTCCGCGGGTGCTGTCCGACCTGCTGCGGACGGGGCGTCCGGTGACTCTCGTGCTATATACGGAGGCGTCGCTGGAGGAGCCAGACGGCCGTGACCTGCTGGCTCGAATCGCGGAGGCCGAGATTCCCCTGGAACTCGTCAGTGAAGTGGAGCTGCGCAAGCACGCGGATACCGTAACTCCGCAGGGGTGGCTGGCCACGGCGCCCATTCCGGCCTGGACTTGGTCCGACGTTGACGGGGCGAGACTGCTCGTTCTCGATGCCGTGCGCGATCCCGGCAACGTGGGCACGCTGATACGGGCGGCCGAAGCGCTCGGTGCCGGTGGCGTCGTCATGCTACCGGGCACGGCGGATCCGTGGAATCCCAAGGTCGTCCGAGCGGCGTCCGGGTCCTCGCTGCGTCTGCCGGTCTTCGAGGCAGGGTGGGACGACGTTCTGGCCCGTCTGCGGGAGTGGGGCACGCCCGTGTGGGTCGCGGAGGCGGACGGCGACATCGTGGGCCGTGGCGACCCGCGCCCCCGTCACGTGGCGGTGGTGCTGGGCAACGAAGGAGAGGGGGTCTCCGTCCGCGTTCGGGCCGCGGCGGATCGGATCATAGCGATTCCGATGAGAGGCGAGGTCGAATCTCTCAACGCGGCGATCGCAGGAGCTATTCTCATGGACCGGCTGTTCGGAGGCTGAATGCCCCTGACCGTGCACATCGTATTCCTCGTTTACGCAGGCGTCCTTGGCGCATCGGTCGGCTCGTTCATGAACGTGTGCCTTGGCCGACTTCCGCGTGGCGAGAGCCTTGTCAGGCCGCGTTCGAAGTGTCCCGGGTGCGGAGGACCGATCGCCTGGTACGACAACGTTCCCTTGTTGAGCTGGATTCTGCTTCGCGGACGATGCCGCCAGTGCCGCCAGCCCATCTCGATCCAATATCCCGCCGTGGAACTCGTCACCGCGGCGATGTGGGTGGGAATGGCGATGCAGTACGGGCCGACCTGGCGATCCTTGCAGGGTTCGATCCTCTTCAGCCTGTTGTTGACCATCTCTCTGATCGACGCCAGGCATTACCTCATCCCCGACGCGTTGAGCCTGGGGGGCCTGGGGGCGGGGCTTGCCCTGGCCCTGCTTCCCGGACCGCCCTCGATCCTGACATCGCTGACTGGTGCGGCCCTCGGGTTCGGGGTTCTGCTCGCAGTCGGCGTGCTCGGCGAGTGGGTGTTCAAGAAGCCCGCGATGGGGGGTGGCGACATCAAGATGATGGCCATGGTCGGCGCCTTTCTGGGCCCGGCTGGTGCGATGCTCACGATCTTCCTCGGGGCTCTCGCCGGGACGATCGTGTTCGCTCCGCTGAGCATCAAGACGAAGAAGGAAGTGCCGTTCGGGGTCTTTCTGGGGCTGGGTGCGGCCATCGCCTTCCTGTTCGGCGAGGCGCTGGTGGACTGGTACAGCAGCACGGTCTTCGGGACGGTCTAGGGGGCGGCTGGTTCTTCAGGCGTGCGCGTGATCCGGGCCCGGGTCACCTGCGTGTCACTCGAGCTCATTACTTCGATCTTGAGTCCCTCCGCCTCGACCGAATCGCGCGGATCGGGCACCCTGCCGAACTTCTGCATCAGGTAGCCGTTCAGCGACCGGTGTTCGAGCACTGGAAGCGTGCAGTTGAAGAAGTGGTTGATCTCGCGCAGATCCACCCCTCCCTCCACGACGATCGCGTTCTTCCCGACCCGCTGGAACGACTCGGTCGGGACGTCCGTCTCGTCGTCGATCTCACCGACGAGTTCCTCCAGGATGTCCTCGAGCGTGATCAGGCCGTCGGTGCCGCCGTGCTCGTCCACTACGATCCCGGCGTGTATGCGTCGGGCCTGAAATTCGGGAAGCAGCTGGCTGAGCACTACCGTCTCGGGGACGAACATGACGTCGCGCGCCAGCTGGGCGAGGGTGACATCGCGCTGCCCGGATACCAGGGCCTGGTAGGCGTCCCTCACGTACAGGATACCGGTGATCGCATCCAGGGACTCTTCGTACAACGGGATTCTGCTGAACGGGACGGTCTGCAATTCGGCCGCGATGTCCGCGAGTGTGCGATCCGCGCGCCAGGCGAATAGCGCGACTCTCGGAGTCATCACTTCCCACGCCTGGGTGATGTCGAGATTGAAGGCCTGCTGGATGATCTGACGCTCGTGCGGGTCGATCTCTCCGACTTCGTGTCCCATTTCCGTAAGCGCCCGGATTTCAGCCTCGGTGACCGTGGGCATCACGTCCTCGCTCGACGGAAGCACGGCCAAGGTCAGCCATTCCAGCGGCACGACCAGGACGGAAAGTGCCTTCGAAAGGCCTAGAAACAGCGGTGCGATGGCGAGCAAAATCCGCTCGGCGTTCGCCGCGGCGAAGCTCTTCGGGACTATCTCACCGAAGAAGAGAACGAGAAGCGTCATTCCCCCGGTCGCGATTCCGACACCCGCCGAGCCGAAGGACTGAGTAGCGGCGTAGGTCGCGACGGACGCGGCGCCGATATTCGCGACGTTGTTCCCGATCAGGATCGTGATCAGGAGTCGATCGGGGCTCGATTTGAGCCGGACCAGCGCCTTTGAGCCCCTTCTCCCCTCCGCGGCGAGTGCTTCGGCGCGCGTGTCCGGTATGGAGAAGAAAGCAATCTCACCGCCGGAGAAGAACCCGGACAGGGCAACGAGGACCGCCAGGACCACGATCAACGCGGTCATGCGCGCCCCAGCCCGCCGGACGTATCTGAGAGTGGATCAATCAGTGAAGGAGGATGGTCTTTCATGCGCTCAGGTCCTGACCGTACTGATGAGATCCGCGACCAGGTCGTCCGGCGTGCGGCCAGCGGCTTCGGCCTCGAACCCTGGCACGATCCGATGTCGAAGCACGTCCGGAGCGATGGCCATCACGTCATCCAGGTTCGGCACGGGGCGTCCCTGCAGCGCCGCGAGGGCCTTGCATCCCAGGACCAGGTACTGCGAGGCCCTCGGGCCGGCTCCCCACGCAACCATCTCCTGAACGAACGCCGGCGCGCCCGGGTCGTCAGGCCGCGTGCTGCGGGCGAGGCGAACCGCGTAGTCGACGACGGACGGTGGAGCCGGGACGCGGCGCACGAGCGACTGAAACTGTCGCAGGCGCTCGCCGTCGATCACCGGTTCGATCGAGCGCGAGTCTGCCGACGTCGTGACGGTCGCGATCTCCCGCTCCTCCTCGAACGCAGGATACGTGATCCTGAGCTCCAGCATGAACCGATCGAGCTGCGCTTCGGGGAGCGGGTAAGTCCCCTCGTGCTCGATCGGGTTCTGCGTGGCCAGCACGAAGAAAGGAGGCTCCAACCGAAAAGTATCGTTGCCGACCGTGACGGAGAGCTCCTGCATCGCCTGCAGCAGGGCCGCCTGCGTCTTGGGAGGCGTACGGTTGATCTCGTCAGCCAGGATCACGTTCGCGAATACGGGCCCAGGGATGAACTGAAAGACGCGCCGTCCGGTCTCGGAGTCCTCTTCCAGGACCTCCGTGCCCGTGATGTCCGACGGCATCAGGTCGGGTGTAAACTGGATCCGACTGAAGCGCAGCCGCAGAGTCTCCGCGAGTGTCGAGATCAGCGTGGTCTTCGCCAGGCCCGGAAC
Organism: Gemmatimonadota bacterium; assembly: GCA_013042495.1. GTDB lineage: Bacteria > Gemmatimonadota > Gemmatimonadetes > Palauibacterales > Palauibacteraceae > Benthicola. The sequence goes on along the minus strand of JABDQB010000439.1, from coordinate 484 downwards.
ACCCACCACGAGCGCGTGGCCTCCGGCCAGGAGCGAAATAAGCAGCTTCTCGACGATGTCCTTCTGTCCCACGATGCGGCGTGCCACCTGGCCCTCGAGGGCCTGCCTGGCCTCAGACAGCTCCTGAAGCAGTTCGACATCAGATCCGGTCGTCACGATCCCCGTTCCCCGCTACCAGTCATGGGTTTTCGCCTCCGATGACCCGGGGCCACCCTTCGTCCGCCTCGTCCCCTGGAGGCAGGCTAGATGATACCGTGCCCGGGCGTCAAGCGCCTAATCTTGCGGATATTTTCGCAAGCGGGTATAGTCGCGGCGGCCGTAACCGGGAGGCAAGTTGGTGCCGTGGCACTGAATGATGCGGACCGCCCGGGTGCGGGCCTGAGAGACGTCGGACGGTTCGGTGGATACGGGCTCACGCTCGGCATCGCGACGGCGTTGTTCGCCTGGATCGGGTCGATCCTGGACGAGCGGCTCCACACGGAGC
>JABDQB010000423.1 GCA_013042495.1 Gemmatimonadota bacterium | reverse complement strand
CCCCCTTCTCTCATCCGGTCGCCGGTGGTGGCGACCCTCGAAGGAGCCGCCACGGTTGGGCCAGCACGAAGATGGCCACCGTGAGGACCGCGCTGATCACGCACCACAAGCACACGGCGTGCAGGATGAACAGCTCGACTCCCGTCAGGTATGCGGAGAACAGAAGCCCGCCGGTGACGGCCAGGGCAAGCAGTACGTCCACCCACCGCTTCCCGGCCGCAGGGCCGAGGCCGAGGAAGGCCAGCACCAGGACGCCTGCATACCAGAGAGTGCCCCAAAGCGGTACGGGCTGACCCAGGAAACGGGCGTACCTGGAGGTCTGCACGACCTCGCAGGAACCCGCGCCACAGACCAGGGCGCCGTAGAAGCCCAAGTGGTACAGCAACAGGTAGACGGCGACGAACAGGCCGACCAGACCGACGAGGACGATTCCGCGCATCCGCGAGTCGTGTGACACCGGTTGACCTCGGTCGTTACTCGCCGCCAGCCGCGGTCTCCTTGATCCGCGCCTCGATCGCCCCGTACCCGTAGTCTCCGCCGGTCAGCCGGTACGGCTCCCCGTTGAAGAAGATGCTGGGAGTGGAGTTGATTCCAAGCGACTCGCCATATGCCTTCGAGGCCTGCACCTCGGCGACGGTCTCCTGTCCATCCACGCAGCTCTTGAAGGTGCCGGCATCCATGCCGAGGTCCCGGGCGTAGTCCACGAACTTCCGGTTCGGGTTTCCTCCCTGGCTCCAACTCTCCACGCGGGCGAACAGGAGGTCCTTCATCTCGTAGTACTTGCCCTGCCGCTTGGCGCATTGAGCCGCGATCGCCGGGGCCCAGGAATCAGGCCACAGGGGAAAGTCAAACGAGATCCACCGCATCGAACCCGTATTCGCGTAGTTCTGTCGAAGCAGCTTCCCGCTCAAGCTGTTGAAGGTCCGGCAATGGGGACACAGGTAATCGGAAAACTCCATGATCACGGCAGGCGCATCCTCGGCGCCTATCGCCGTGCCCGAAGACATGTCCGCTGCCACGTTTCCTCCTGCGAGCGCAACGGGCGCCAGGTCCGGGACTTCGTCAGACCCCCTCGCATTCAACAGCAGATACGCACCCACGGCTACCACGGCGACAATCAGGATGTAGAAACCCTTGCCACCCTTTGCATTCGTATTGGCCAAAACAAGCTCCTTGTCGAGCACCAACTGGGACGACTATGATCGGCTCCGGCTGACGGGCGCCGGGAGACCGCAACCTCGGCGGCACAAGATAACACGGCCCACGTTTCGCGCGACCTCTGTGCCTGGCGCCGCGGGAACGATCCACCATCTCGTGGGTGAAACGCGATGTTCCCTGTTTCTCACGACAAACAGATACCCACCGGGACCGGCAATCAAATGGTGTTCTTTCCATCGAAGCGCGTCGTTCGCCTGGGCTGCGCTGCCTTGATTCTCGTGGCTGCGGCGTGCGGGGATTCGGATGACAGCGGCACGGACCCCACCGGCCCGCGCGGAGACTTCTTCGTTCTGACGGTCACCACGGGCACAGAGCTCGATGCGGACCTGTACGATCTCACAGTAGATGGCATATTCGCGTCGTTGATGGGCGCGAACGACAGTGTCGCATTCGTAAACCGGGCCGTGGACACGTACTCCGTCGAACTCACCGAAGTGGCGGCGAACTGCACCGTCGCCGGCGACAATCCACGCCCGATACAGGTCGTCGTCAATACGCAGACGGGGACGACGTTCGAGATCGATTGTGTCGCAACGGCGGGCGCTCTCCAGGTCGTGACGGCTACCAGTGGAGAGAACCGGGACGACGGGTACATGCTGGCGGTGGACGACATGGACGTGGGCGTGATCGGGGCCAACGATACGGCTCGTGCGGCGGACCTGCAGACGGGCGAGCACACGGTGCGCCTGGGAGACATAGCGCTGAACTGCCGCCTCGTCGGGGACCCCGAGCGAACCGTGCTCGTACCGAGTCAGGACACGATCGAAACCAAGTACGAGATCGTGTGCACCGATCAGGTCGGTAACCTGAGGCTCATCACCTCGACCACGGGAGTGCTTCTCGATTCCGACGGATACGAGGTGGTCATCGAGTACGGCGGTCCTGTTTCGGTGGGATCGAACGGAGTGAGGACCGTAGGGTCGGTCGCGGCCGGTGTCACTCACATCCGTCTGCTGGAGTCGAGCGTGGCCGACAACTGCTCCGTGACGGGGGAAAACCCCCGAGCGGTGACCGTGCCCGCCGGCGGACTGATCGAGACGACCTTTGACGTTACCTGCACAGTGCCATAGGAGCCGGCGACCAGCGGGAACTCAGCGCGCCAGTACGAAGAGGAGCACTGCCGCAAGAAGAATCGTAATCGCCGCCAGGGCCGCCATTTGAGCCCACTCCGGAAAGCGTGGCTTCTCGATCTGACCCACCAGAGCAAGGCGGGGAAGCAGGTCGGTTGACCAGGCACGCTCGATCTCTTCCACCATCTCGCGCCACGCTCCCTCGTACCCACGGTCGAGGCGGACCATTGCGGCGCGCCACTCCTCCGCCGCAGCGTGCATTTCCGAGTCGTCCTGGTCGGGATGACCGACCTCCAGCTCCATGATCCGGCGGCGCAAGTCGGCTTCGTGTTCCACCTGGTCGCCGAACCTCTCCCACAGCCTGTCGAAGGGTTCCTGCATGCGCTCAACCAGAAAGGCCTTCCCTGCATCACCGAGAGCCAGGCTCCGGGCACCCGAGATGTCGGCGCCCCGGACGCCGGCCAGCCGATCCAGTTCACCTGCGTAGACTTCGGCCAGTCGGTCGGCCGCCGTAGACACGGCGGCCCGCGTGTCATCCTGGAGGCCTCCGGAGTTCATGGCGTCGATCGCCTTTTCGAGGCTGTAGGCCCCACCCGCGGCGGATTTCCTGAGGAGCAGGGGACCGAGCGCGATCTCCCCGAGTTCCTGGAAGTGCGTTTCGAAGAAATAGTCCCGCATCGCCACCTTGGCCTGCAGCTCACCCGGCACGTTCGCGGCCGCGCGCTCGGCGACCTCCTGCAAGGAACCCGCGGCCAGGGAGAAAGGCGGCAGCTCGGCCTGTGGAGGCGGCGATACTTCGCCGCGGCTGAACAGTTCCAGGGGGCGTCCTTCCCCCGACTCGGGCGGCTCTTGCGAGGCGGCATACAGGACCGCTCCGATTTCCTCGCCGAACAGGTAGCGAATCGTGAGCGACGTATCGGGCTTGCCGATTACCAGGTAGTCGTCGCGTTCCTCCGAGTCGGCTTTCTTCGCTGGCCTGCGGCTGGCCGCACGGGCGGGCCAGGACACGGTGAGTTGTCGGTCCTGGGCAAGAAGATACAGCGCCCTGCGCGTCACGGCGGCGACGTGCAGACCTCCTACCTTCTCGCCATCGATCGTGCCCGCCGCGGCGCACCCGGCTGTGAAAAGGACGACTTCGTGACCCAGTTGTCGGACGATGCGTCGCCTGAGTTCGGTCAGGTCCACCCGCTCCGTGAGGAGGTCGTAAAGGCGGTCCAGCTCTTTGGGCGTGCCCTTTATCGCGAGCGTCGCGCGGACCGCGAACAGCAGCAACATGCCCTTGCGACGCGACACCCAGAACACCTCACCGTAAGGAACCATCAATTCGTCGCACAGCAGCGCGACGCCGGCGATCGTCACGCGAGCGCCCCGACGCACGCCGGTGCCGTCAACGAACACATCGGTTCTCAGTGACTCACTATTCATCGGCAAGCATCCGAACCACTCGAGAGGTGTCGCTCAGGTCCTCGACCACGGCGTCGGGCGCGTGTTCGCTCAACTCCGCTACGGTGTGCCGGCCCGTCGAGACTGCAAGGGCCCTGGCCCCGTTTGCCCTGGCACACCGGATGTCCTCGGGCGTGTCTCCAACCACGACCGCCGCAGACATGTCGAACGACCGGTCGTACCTAACCTGCGCGCGTTCCCTTGCGAGCGGGGGCAAGTCTTCCCTTCGCTCGGAATCCGACCCGTAGGCACCGAAGCCGAAGCGGCCGGCCAGTCCCGCGGCGCCGAGCTTCCGGCGCGCGCCACCCTCCATATTACCCGTGACGAGGCCCGGGGCGAATCTCGCGTCTTCGGCGATCGCGTCCAGGAGCTCGCGCACGCCCGATATAGGACGCACCTGCCCGTCCCGTTTCGCCAGTTCCCGGTCCAACGCTGCCAGGTACGCAACCCATGTCGCGTCGAAACCGGCCTCGATCTCCTCGTCGGGCCAGCCCACCGCGCGCAGGAGTCCACGCACGATGGCCGGGTCCGTGCGGCCATGGAAATCGAACTCGGCTATGGGACCGGTCTCCCCGTACACCGACAGCATCGCCGACTCCAGAGCGGCCTTCCCGGCCCCCATCGAGTTCACGAGCGTACCGTCGATATCGAAGAGGACGAGGCGCACTTTCACTCTCCCGCACCGAGCGACGCGGCTCTCCGTACTTCCGCACCGAACACCTCGAAGAGCCTCCTATTCGTGCCAGTAGCCTCTTCGATCTTGCGCTCCGGATGCCATTGGACACCGCATGTCCATGCCTTCTGGTCGGCCCGGTACTCCACTGCCTCGACCAGCCCATCCGGCGCCCACGCTACCGCCGTCAACTCCGGGGACAGGTCCCGGACTCCCTGGTGGTGGGCGGAGTTCTGTATGAACTCCTCCAATTTGAACACCTCGGCCAGAAGCAGGGGTGTACGTGTGCGTATCGAGTGGATGTGACCGTCGAACTCGCGATAGCGGTCGTGGTCGATCTCCTGGCCACGCTGTGTGTAAAGGTCCTGAAACAGCGTACCGCCCAGGGCTACATTCAGGATCTGGATTCCGCGACAGATCGCGAGGACGGGGGTCCGGCTCTCCAGCGCACGTTCCAGGAGAGCCAGCTCCATGACATCCCGTTCCGGAGACACGGTTCGGGCACCGTCGGGCGCCTGTCCGTAGCGAGCCGGATCCACATCCTCCCCGCCGGTCAGAATAAGGCCGGACGCCAGCCGGAACATCCGCTCGCGAGTGTTCTCATCGTCCAGGGCGGAAAGCACCAGGGGCAGGCCGCCGGCCACCCGAACGGCCTGCAGGTAGCCCGCTTCGAGTACGACCCTCGGCATCCCGATGTCGCTGTCCCGAACGGGAGCCGTAACCGCGATGAGCGGATGGCTCACGCGCGGATCTCGCCGGTCGGTGCGCCGCCCGCTGCTTCGGCGAGCCAAGAACGCAGGATGGACGGGTCCAGGTTACCTCCCGAAAGCACGGCGACGGTGGCCCCGGCGCTCGACGGCTTCACCTCTCCCGATGCGATCGCGGCAATCGTCGCCGCGCCGCTCGGCTCGACGACGAGTCGCTGGCCCTGGCACCAGAGAACGGCTTCACGTATCGAGGCGTCATCCACCGTGACCACTTGATCGACCAGGTCGCGCGTGTGTGTGAACGTCAGATCGCCAGGTCGCACGGGCTTCAGGCCGTCGGCGATCGTGGCGATGGATTCGAGCGTGATCGGATGTCCGGCGTCTAGAGACCGGCTCATCTTGGGGGCTCCGTCGGGCTCCACTCCGACGATGCTGGCGTCAGGAACGAGCTCCCGGATCGCCGCGGCCACCCCCGAGATCAGCCCCCCGCCCCCTATGGGAACCAGGA
>JABDQB010000409.1 GCA_013042495.1 Gemmatimonadota bacterium | reverse complement strand
GGATGAGGAAGTGGCTTCCGAGGCTGAGCAAGCCCCGGAAGAAGTGGCCGAGGAAGTGGAAGAAGTGACCGCGGAAGCCGAAGAGGCTGCCGGGGAAGAGGAAGAGAAGAAGGGCTGATACGGAGACCGGGCGGGAAGCGAGTCTCGCCGGATCCGTGATCCGATGGAAGAGATCGTCGTGGCGCGGGTTCGAAATGCGCACGGGCTGGACGGCGAGGTTCTCGTCGAGTTGCTGACGGGCGATCCCGACGACGTCTTTGCCGTGGACCGCGTTCTACGGGTCAGCGGAGGACGGGAGAGAGGCCCCGGCCGCCTGACGCTGAAGGGCGCTCGGCGCCACAAAGGAGGACTGCTCCTTCGCTTCCAGGAGGTTTCCGACCGCACCGCCGCCGAGAGGCTTCAGGGCCGGGAACTCGCCGTTCCGCAGGAAGAACTGCGACAGCTGGAGGAGGACGAGTTCTTTCTTCACGACCTCGTCGGCTACGCAGTCGTGAGGGTGAGCGGCGAACCGGTGGGTGACGTCGTCACGTCGTATGAGACCGGAGCTCAGTTGCTGCTGGGCGTGTCAGCGGGCGGGGACGAGATCCTCATTCCGTTCGGCAGGCAGCTGGTGACGGAAGTGGACCGGGACGCGCGGAGGATCGTGATCGATCCCCCGCCGGGACTCCTGGAGGTTTGACGGCGTGAAGATCAACGTCGTGACGATCTTCCCGGAGTTCTTCCAGGTGCCATTGAGCACCAGCATCCCGGGGCGGGCTGTGACCGCCGGACTCGTGAGCTACCGGGTCGTCGACCTGCGTGACTTCACGCATGACCGGCACCGCACGGTGGATGATGAGCCTTATGGAGGCGGCGCGGGCATGGTGATGAAGCCCGAGCCGTTCTTCGAGGCGATCGACGACCTGGAGCCGAAGGGTCCGATCGTGCTGCTGAGCCCGCGCGGTCGACTGTTCGATCACGATACGGCGGTGCGGTACGCGGTACAGCCGGAACTGACGTTGCTGTGCGGACATTACAAGGGCGTGGACGAACGAGTGGCCGATGGCGTGGCCACCGAGGAGTTGTCGGTCGGCGATTACGTGCTGTCCGGTGGCGAGCCGGCCGCCCTCGTCGTGGTGGACGCCGTGGTAAGGCTCCTTCCAGGAGCGATGAGTGACCATGAGTCGGCCGCCGAGGATTCGTTCTACGATGGACTGCTCGCACCGGCGGCATACACGCGGCCGGCCGAGTATAGGGGACGCGAGGTCCCCGAGGTACTGCGATCGGGGGATCATGGCCGGATCGCAGCGTGGCGCCGCCGCGAGGCCGAGCGCCTCACGAAAGAGAGAAGACCGGAGCTCTGGGAGCGGGAGGGAGACTGATCTCCCGTCGTCCCGCGGCTCGCTGGGAATGAACCACAGGTGTTATTAGATTCGGTCGCCCCAGGCGACCCCGGAAGGAGCGGAATCGTGGATCCGAGGATTGTGGAAATCGAGAAGACCCAGGTGCGGTCCGACCTGCCGGCGTTCTCGCCAGGCGATACGCTCAGGGTGCGCGTGCGGGTCAGCGAGGGCGCCAAGGAGCGGATCCAGGCGTTCGAAGGCATTTGCATCGCTCGCAAGGGGGCCAGCCTCAACGAGACCTTCACGGTCCGGAAGATCTCCGGCGGTGTCGGAGTCGAGCGGATCTTCCCGGTGCACTCGCCGTCCATCGCCGGGCTCGAAGTGGTTCGCCGCGGTCACGTGCGACGGGCCAAGCTTTACTACTTGCGGGCCCGGCGCGGCAAGAGCGCCAGGGTGCGTGAGCGGCGCTGGTGGGAAGGTGGCGGGCTCTCGCCTCAGGCAGAGGCGGAAGCTGCCGCAGCCGTTGCTGCCGCTGCGGCGGAACTGGCTGCGGCGGAGGCCGAGGCAGAAGCTGCAGCCCAGGCCGAGGTGGAGGCCGCGGCCCTCGCTGCTGCCGAGGCTGCGGACGCGGAGGTCGTCGAGACCGAGGCTGAGGCGGTGGAGGAAGTAGCGGACGTCGTGGCGGGGACGGGCGAAGAGACCGAGAAGGCCGCCGAGTAACCGCCCGCCGATGGCTCGTACGGCGCCGACCGACTACGAGCGAGAGGCCTGGGAAAGAGGTCTCGACAAGGTCGTGGGCATTGACGAGGCGGGATGCGGCCCTCTGGCCGGACCGGTCGTAGCCGCTGCGGTGGCCCTGAGGCCAGGACAGAACCTCGAGGGCGTGTTCGACAGCAAGGCCCTCAGCAGGAAACAGCGCGAGGAACTCGCCCTGGAAATCAGGAACCGGGTCCTCGCGTTTTCCATCGCCGCCGCCTCGACCCGCGAGATCGAACGCTTCAACATTCGCCGCGCCACGTCGATGGCCATGCGTCGGGCTATTCGCGGACTTCCGTTTGAACCCGAACTCCTGCTGGTCGACGGGCGCCGCGTTCCGGAGCTAGGGGATCACACCGCGATCATCAAGGGCGACCGGCTGTCGCTTTCCATCGCCTGCGCCTCCATCTTGTCGAAGACGGTCCGTGACCGGCTGATGGAGAGGCTGTCGAGCCGCTATCCGGCCTACGGGTGGGACGAGAACAAGGGCTACGGGACCGGGCGGCACCTCGCGGCGATCCGGGAGCTGGGGCCGACGCCTCACCATCGGCGCACCTGGGCGCCGATCGCGCAGCACGAGCTTCCGCTGGAGGTCTGACCATGCATACCGAACACCTCCGTAACGTCCAGATCTCCTGGGTCGCTTTCGGTTGGTTCGTGGGGCTGGCGGTGGCTGCGACCGTTCTCCTGCTCCTGGCTGGCGCTGGCTTCTCGAACTGGGGCGGTCTCGCGGAGGCGATCGCGCTGGCGATCGCCGTGGCATTGGGGTGGTTCGTCGGCGGTTTCATCGTGGGATTCAAAGCGGCCGCCGCTCCGGTCCTGCACGGGGCCGCCATGGCCCTGTTCACTTTCGTCGCCTGGTTCGCGCTAAACCTGGTGTTCGGCGGAATGACGACCGGAATCAGCGCGTGGGAGTACTTCGGGGGGCAGAGCCTGGCGGCGGCCCTGCTGGTGCAGGTGTTGGCGGCGATTGCCGGGTGTTGGTTGGGCTACCGCTATACGCCGGTGCGAGTAGAGTAGGCGGCGGTACGGGCCCATTGTCGCGCAACCGGTTGTCACTCAAGCGTTTGCGATGTGGTTTTTCCATCCTTGTAGGCGCGCTCTGGCCATCACCCCCAAGACCACATCTTGCGCCCTTGCGGCAATTGTGATAAATGGTACAAGGTAGTATGTGAAAAAAGGTGCAAAGGTGCGCGGTGACGTTTGCGCCGCCTCTGCCCACGGTAGCTGGTCGCCCCCTCCGACCCGCGTATAGAAGCCGGTCGCCCCCTCCGACCTGCGAGGAGGGGAACCCCCCCATTGGCTTGTTTTGAGCCTGGTCGACGTCCGGCCACATCACCATGGCCGGTCAATTTCTCCCCTGTCTGGGGGCATCCGCCTCTTCGCGGCGGTTTGTCGGCTCCTGGACCCATCCACCAACGAGGCGACCGGAGGTAGGTACATGCTCTCTCCGATGACGAATGCCTGGACCAGCAGCGAGACGCTCACGGGGTGCATGCGGCGCAAGGGGATCGGTCGCCGCGACTTCCTGACCTACTGCGCCGAGGTGTCGGCCCTGCTCGGGCTATCGAGCGCCCTGACGCCTCGAATCGCCAGGGCCCTTGAAAACCTGAAGCGACCGCCCGTCATCTGGCTCCAACTCCAGGAGTGCACGGGTTGCGTGGAAACGGTGCTGCGCACGTCGAACCCCTCGATCGGCGACCTGCTCCTGAACACGATTTCCCTCGATTTCCAGCACACGATAATGGCGGCCGCGGGAGACGCAGCCGAGGCGGCCCTGCACGACGCGATGCGCGAGAACCGGCGGGATTACGTGTTGGTCGTGACCGGCTCTGTGCCGGTCAAGGAAGACGGCATCTACACCATCATGGCAGGAAGGACGGCGCGGACGGTTCTCGAAGAGGCTGCCTCCTCCGCGGCGGTCGTGCTCGCCGTCGGCGCCTGCGCCCACTGGGGGGGCGTTCAGGCAGCGAGCCCCGATCCGACGGGTGCCGTGGGGGTGGCGGAGATCATAAAGAACAAGCCCGTGGTGAACATCGCGGGGTGCCCGCCGATCGCCGATGTCGTGACGGCTACGGTGATTCACTACCTCACGTTCGGGAGGCTACCGGAGCTCGACTCGGAGG
>JABDQB010000408.1 GCA_013042495.1 Gemmatimonadota bacterium | reverse complement strand
CTGCTCCACCACGGATTCGCCTTGATGGATCCGAAGATGAAGCCCACGTATCCGTGCAGCAGGAATGCAGACGGAATCCCGATGATCGTGATCCACCGTCCGGCCTTGTCGTCGAACCTGAGCGCCCGATCCGATATGTCCGTGGCTCCGAGCGTGAGAACGTAGTAGAACCACTTCCGGAGTCCGGTCGCCTCCCGGGCCCACAGCACGAAGTCCTTCCGGTAGTCGAACCAGATCTCCAGCAGTAGCACCACCATCAGATACCAGGCGTACACGAACCCGAACATCGCCATGGCGGACTTGCGATTCGGGGTAAGAAAGATCTCGTAAGATCTTTCCGGGTGTCCCAGGTGAGCCAGCAGCGGCAGGGGGGCTACGATCAGGAACGCCAGTGCCGTGAGGAGGGCGAGCCTGTACGTCGGCTCCACTTCCTTCACGTTGAACACGCGTGCCAGCGAGGCCAGGATGAACGCCCCCGCCACCAGGCCCGTCAGATACGGGTAGAGTACGATGAGCAGGCTCCACCTGAGCTCGAATTCGTTCGGGTAGATGAACCCCTGCATCGTCTACCTCACCTCTCCATCCATGTTCGCGTAGAACACCTTGGGCTTGGTGTTGAGATGCGGCTTGAGCACCTGGATGTCATTGAATCGCAGGAAACGCGCGAGGGGATTCGCCCGGTGTCCCACTTCGCCGAACAGGCGTGCGGATGTGGGACAAACCTCCACGCACGCCGGTACCTTGCCGCGCGCGAGGCGGTGATAGCAGAACGTGCATTTGCGTGCCACATGCTCTTCGGGGTCGAACCAGCGCGCCCCGTACGGGCACGCCTGCACGCAGTACCCGCAGCCGATGCAGTACTCATCGTCGACGAGCACCGCCCCGTCGGCCGTGGTAAAGGTGGCACCAACCGGACAAACCTGGACGCACGGCGCTTCCTCACAATGATTGCACAGCTTCGGCACGAAGAACGTGCGCAGGGTTCCGCCTTCGTCTTCGTAGGGCGGGAAACCGTCCAGTCCTCCGTTCGGGCTGTCGACCACGACCTCGCCGTCGTCCCGGATGAGGTAGCGCTCGACCCAGGTGTTGAAGAAGTACGGCTCGTCGGGCACGTCGTTTTCGTTCTTGCAGGCCTGTGCGCAGCGGCCGCAGCCGATGCACTTGTTGATGTCGATTCCCATTCCGTAGATGCGCTCGGCCTCTTCGTCCCCCTCCGCCTGCATGCCGCAAAGCTCCGGAACCCGGACGACACCCAGCGCTATGGGCACGCCGAGGCTGGCCTTGAGCGCTTCCCACAGGAAGTCCCTGCGGTCCACCCCACCACTTGCCACCGGGCGTTCCGGATCCGGAGCGGCCGCCGGGCCCGTCATCAGGAGGCCTCCGGATGATGCGGATAGTGGCACTGCCAGCACAGGTAATCTTCTCCGTGCGTGGACATGTTCACTCTCGGGATGTGGGATGGGCTGATCGCGTCTTCCGCGTGACACGTGCCACAAAAGTCGCGCCCGTCCGGCTTGCCGGGTCTCACCGCGCGCGGCGACGACTTGTGCTCGTCCGGTGCCTCGTGGCAGGTGAGGCACGGTAGCGTGGCATGGTGTGAAACCGCCTTCTGGCTGGCGATCTGGCCGTGACACGCCCGGCAGGCGCCCGGAATGACCGGAGGCTCCGGAGCATGAGGGTCATGGCACGTCATGCACGGGACTGTCGGATTATGGGCCACCGGATCGATCTGGGGAAAGCCGGATGGCCTGGCGGCATTGTAGCCGTGGCACAGCGGGCAGAACCCTCTATCACGCGGCGCGGGCGGCTTCACCGTACCGGGAGCGGCCACGTGCTCGGCTGCGGGTCCGTGGCACACCTCGCATGACACGCCGGAGTGGTTGGAGTCTCTCCGCTCTTCGGCGATCGGGCGGTGGCACAACGTGCACTCTTCGTGTCCGGCGTACTTAAGCGGGTAGGCCGCGATCGAGTCAGCGGCCGCGGCACGGTAATGGCCCGCCTCACCGAACGTGTCCGGCACCAGCCTCTGCCTCACCGCCACGAAGACGATGGCCATGACGGCGAAAGCGATGCCGAGGCGCGTAACCTGTTGGGGCATGGCGCGCTCACATTTTCAGGAAGAGTGTCCCCGCCTCAGGGATTCGGTTGGCAACGCGCAACATCGATGCCAAGGGCGGATTCTCGAACGGACCGCGTCAAATGGCGTTACGCGGGGCACGTCGACCGCCCGGCCCTTGGGACACATTGAACCGGGACGGACCGAGCAGTGGGACAGTTCGTCTCGGCGAGGTCGGCCGCGCCGGCGCCGGGCCGGCCCTTATTGGGTGGGGTTCGCCGTGTATCCCATCACCGTCAGGACGATGATGTATGCGATCATCGCCAGGGCGATCACGGTCATCAGCCGGCTGGCCTCTCCCGGGGCTCTCTTCCGGTCCAGGAACGGGACGAGCAGCAGGAACAAGCCAGCGAGAGCGAAGGCCATCACGCCCAGCATCTCGCCCTCGAGTCCCAGTATGTGCGAAGGAAGCAGCTTGAGTGTGTGGAACATGTACATGAAATACCACTCGGGCTTGATTCCAACCGGCGCCGGAGCGAAGGCGTCCGCCTTTTCCCCGAGATGCGCCGGGAAGAAGGCGGCAAGCGCGGCCAGCACCGCTAGCGCCACCAGCCATCCCACTGCGTCGCGCAACAGGAAGTTCGGGACGAACTTCATGCTGCCTCGTGTCGATCCGTCCTTCTCCACGCTCGGAGGGATACTCATTCCGTGTCGCTGCACCTGCAGCAGGTGCAGTCCTACCAGCAGGATCGTCGCCGCGGGGAGAATGGCTACATGTATTGCGTAGAAGCGAGTCAACGTGGCACCCGTCACGTCCGTGCCGCCCCGCGCGAGGTTCTTTGCGAACTCACCGATGAAGGGCACTACGCCTACGATTTCCGTCCCGACCTTCGTCGCGAAGAAGGCCAGTTCATTCCACGGGAGAAGATAGCCGGTGAACCCGAAGGCCAACGTGAGAACGAAGAGCACGACGCCGCTCATCCAGGTCAGGTCTCGTGGCGCACGGTACGCCTTGAGCAGGAAGACGCTGAACAGGTGGATGAATACCGTGAACACCATCAAGTTCGCGGCCCAGGCATGAAGGGAGCGGACCAGCCAGCCGAACTTGACCTCCGCCATGATGAAGTGAACGGATTCGAAGGCCTCTCCGGCGCTCGGACGGTAATAGAAGAGAAGGAGAACGCCGCTCACCAGCTGGCACAGAAACAGGAAGAGACTCATGCCGCCCAGGTAGTACCAGATGGTGTGTCGGTGTACCGGCACGTCCTTCTTCTCGGCCACGGCCGACAGGGCCGACAAACCCGTGCGGTCGTCCAGCCAGTCCCCGAATCGTCGGTACCACCTCCTCTGGTTGGTCATCAGGTCCTCTTGCTCACGACGATCTCGTCGCCACGCACATTGACGTCAAAGACATCGAGCGGTCGTGGAGGGGGTCCCTGCACATTGCGACCGGTCAGATCGAAGTGGCCGTTGTGGCAAGCGCACCAGATCCTGGAAATGTCGTCTCTGAATTGCACGGTGCAGTCCAGGTGCGTGCAGATGGCTGAGAACGCTCGCAACTCCCCGGTATCCGTTCGGACCAGGATTCCTGGTTTGTTCCCGAATCGAAAAGCGCGAGCACTGTTCGGAGCGACGTCGCCAGGCGGAAAAGGCAGAGTGACCGTGTTCGCCGACGACTCGCCGGCCGCCGGCGGGACCAGGTAACGGCCGATCGGGTAGATCAAAGCCGCCAGATAGCCGGCCGCGCTGGTTCCGAGCAGCCAGTTCACGAACTTCCTGCGAGTCGCTTTGATGGGCTTTTGGACGCCAGCCATGCGAAATCTCCTTGGCTCGTCAGCTTTCGCGACTGCCGGTCCAGTCCGGCTGTTCGATTTCCCTGATCTTGAGAACGAGACCGACGATCAGACCTCCGATGACGACCACCGATACCGCCAGCCCTATGCGTCGGAAACGGAGTTCGTCGAGAGCTTCGCCACCCCGGTTGAGCGCCTCGCCGGTGATTTCCATACCCGTTTCGGCTTCCCCGGCGACCAATTCCGGATCGAAAGCGTGCACCGCGGCCCGGGCCTTGATCAACGAGCTTGTGGCATCGTTCAGCGATGCTAACGCCGCGCCGACCTCGACCCCTGAATTTTCGGCTCGTTCGAGCACAGCACGGGCTGAATCGATTCCTCCGCCGAGGGCGTCGATCGTGCCCCGCATCGAAACTGCCGCCTGCCCGCCGGCATCCTCGGCACTGTGGCACGACCGGCAGATCGCGCCCTCGTCCAGACCGAGCATCGCGTCCGAAGGTGTCGTGATTTCGTGGTTCTGGTGGCACAGGGCACATCCCGGAATGCCCATCGTCGCGAATATCTCGGAGTGACGACTGTTATCGAAGTGTTCTGTCATCACGATGTGGCACTGTCCGCAGACGTTGCCGACCCAGGACACACCGGGAGGTGCAGCTCCGTGATTGCCGTGGCAGTCGTTGCACGTAGGAGCGGACGTATCGCCGCCTTCGCTCATGGTTTCCCAGTGAACGCTCCGGCGATACTCCTCGCCCTGGTCGATGGCGATTCCATAAGGTTCCATGTGAGCCGGGTCCGAGTGGCAGCTCTCACACGTGGCTGCGACCTTGAGCGGGTGCACCCGGGATCGGGGGTCTGAAGCCGGCCGGATGCCATGCGCGCCGTGGCAGCTGGTGCACGTCGCGACCGCCTCGTCGCCGGCTCCTAGCAGACGCTGCCCGTGCACGGAGGTGACGTACTCGGCCACCTGGTCCACCCGAAGCGACGGGTTGTACTGCCGCATGAAACCCGCGTTCGAGTGGCAGCGTCCGCATACCTCGGGTACCTGGACAGGCGAAGGCCGCCCGATGTAGCCCTTTGCCTCATCCATGGCCTCCGGGCCCTGGACCGTGGGGTCCCCTCCGTGGCACGCCACGCATCCGAATCCGGCCGCGGCGTGCACGCCTTCAGAAAAGACCGCTACGGGCTCACCCAGCCGGCCGGAGAGCATCTCATGGCACGAGATGCAACTATCCGACCCTTGCTGAGCCCGCGCAGGATTCGGCGAAGCCAGGAATGCCGCCAGCATCAAGCCGAATACTCCGATGCGTCGGTTCATGGAGTGCTCGCTTCGAAGAACGCCATGAGATCTCCTATCTCACGGCCCGTGAATGACGGCCAATCCACATCCGACATCTCCTGGCCCTCCAGCACGGCTAGGTGATTCCACAGAGCAGCCGTGATCGATGCGGGGTGGTCGAGGCCGGGTGTCGCCGACAGCTCATCAACGGCATGACACCTCTCGCAGCCCTTGCTGCCCAGAAGCGCCCGCCCGGCGCCCGCTCGTCCCGCGTCCGAGAAGTAGTTCACGGAATACAGGTAGGCTACGACGTTGGCGAAGTCTTCCGCCTCCAGGTGCGGGAAGTCCAGACCCCTCGCGCGCAGAGCGCCCACCATCCCCGGTGTCTTATTCCACATCCGGGCGACGAAATCGATGAGGCTCGCTCCCCGGCTCAGCCCCGCCAGGTCCGGTGCGATACGTCCCCCCGCTCCCGGACTGCCATGGCATTCGACGCAGTCCTTCTCGTCGATCAACCTGGCTCCGGCTTCGGCATCTCCCGGCAGGACGTACAGGTTGTCGCCCGGAATTCCACCCACGTCGGACTGAAGGAAAGCAATCAAGTCGGTAAGGTCACTACCGGTCATCACGGGCCGGGGTATCTCCCTGGCCTCCGCTGCCTCGAGCATCGCAGGGCCGTGATTCCACATGGCCGAGGCAATCTCTATGGGCACCCCGCGCGAGCCCACATGATCCAGCACGGGTCCCACGACTCCTCCGATGCCCCCGAACTGATGGCACCTGATGCAACTGAGCTCCGTGAAGAGGCGTTCGCCTCGCCCCGCATCGCCTGAAGCGTCGAAGTAGCCCAACGTGTATAGGTATGCGAAGAGATCGCCCGCTTCGCGCTCGCTCAGGTAGGGTTTCTCGACTCCCAGGCTGGCCATGCGCCGACTCATGTCCGGGAGGTGATTCCACAGGACTGCGGTGAGATCCTGAAACGTGCGGGCTGCGCCGGTCGTCCGCAGGTCGGGTCCGAGGGATTGTTCGCCACCGTTGATCGAGTGGCAACGCACGCAACCCTCTTCCCCGAAAACCTCGGCGCCAGCCACTGCGTTCTGGGTGGGGGCAGGCACCGTCACGTCCTGGGCGATCGAGGGGCGTACGCCCATACACGCGCCCGATGCGAGGGCGAGAACGACCTTGAACGATCGCCACCTGGATCGCCTGGTGATTGGCAACATCACATATCAATCCGAAGAAGAGATCCGGACCGCCTCAAGTCCGGGTCCTCACGGCCGCGCCACACGCCGGATCAGTACCCCGTATGACAGATAGCGCACGACTGGGTGCTGCGGTCAGCCGCGCGCTCCGGATCGAAGTCCGGTCCGTGCGGGTTCACCCGCCAGCCCTGCTTGGCCGAGTGACACGCGAGACATTGGGTCTGCTGATGGCAGGAGGTGCAACTCTCCATGCCCTGGCGCGCCGCCGCGCCGTGCTGCTGCAACCAGTTCGCCACGCCGTCGTGATACCCGCCGTTCTGCCGGCCGTCCTGCGCGACGCCCTGGTTCGAGTGGCAGTCACGGCAGAAGACCTCCCTGGAGTGGCATTCGGCGCACTCCATCGGGGCAGCCCACGACTCCGCGCTGTGGCGCGTCACGAAGTTGGCCGGATGATATTGCATGCCGGGATTCTTCGGTCCATCGTGACAGTCGACGCAGAACGTCTCCTTGTGGCACTGCGAGCACTGCGGCAGCTCGGCTGCCGCGGCCGTCGCGTGCTGCGTCTGCCAGTCCGGCGTATGGCCCGGAGCCGGATCGTAGTGACAGGTCTCGCACGGATTGACCCCGACCTCGAAGTGGTCGGTTGCGCCGTTACCGTGACAGGCCAGGCAAGTGTCTCCCGACGCCGCCTGCACGGCCATCTCGCCTTCGCCGCCCGGTATGCCGTGACATGTCTGGCAACCGAGTTTCGGGTGGTTGGCATGTTGGAACTTCAAACCGCTCTCTTGCGGCGTGTAACCCGTGTAGCCCACCTCGGGGAAGGCCTGGCCATTATGACAGCCGGCGCACAGCGCCGGGTCCGCCGACACGTTGAGCGCCGCATCTCCGGAGTAGATGCCGGCGTGGCAGGATTCACAGCCGGCTGCGCCAAGAGCCGCGTGCTTCTGGTGCGGAAATTCGAAGGCTCCGCGGGTTGCCGCGAACAGCGCTCCGGCGCCGACCGTGAGAACGAGGGCGCTCAGGTAAGCGAGCCGCCTCATCGGGTACCTCCAGTGTTGAAGCGCCAGCGGAGTCCGACGCTGGCGCGTCCTTCGGTCCAGGTATCGGCCAGGGGCCGGTTCTTGTCTTCGATGCGGTAAAAGCCGAGCGTGGCATCGAGCGTCAGATTGGCCGTAGTGATGTCGTATGAGCCTTCGAGCGCACCGCCGGTCACGTAGCGTTCACCCTCCCGAAACTCGTACAGGGTCTCCGTCGCGGTGCCGCGCAGTGCCACGTAAGACGCCGAGCCGGTGGCCAGGTAGCGACCGAGAACCAGGTCGCCGCCGTAGCGCGAGCCGCCGAATCCATCCTCGGCCCGGTATCGCGCGTCCACGTACCACTTGTCCGGGCTCCAGTAGATGCGGCCGAAGCCGCGATAGCCGTCCTTCTTGATCGTCGTGTTCGATGGTCCGGCGTTGGTGTCCTCGTACTCGCGATACGCACCGCCGAGCTCGACGAGCAGCGGCAGGGTCCGCGATGTCCAAGTGCCGGAAAGACGACCTTCGTTGAATCCGACCGGGGAGAACGCGCTCCAGATCGTCCAGTAATCGAAGAACGGGGTGTAGTGCCTGGCCTGGGCGCCGAACCGGATCCCGAGCAGTTGCGGCGTCGTGATGCGGACGCGCGCGTCGTTGAGCTGGTCGTACGCGAAATCATAGCTGGCGGCGCCATCGAACGCCCACCCGCCGACCAGCGCCCTGAGGTCCACGGCCGCCCTCTCCGAGTACAGAGCCAGGCGGTCCGTGCGAAGCTCGCGCTGGTATGTCGCCGAACCGGAGAACACCTTGCCGCCCCGGAACCCGAGCTCACCACCGAAGAGGTAGCCGCGCCGATCGGTGGCCAGCAGATCCGCTTCCTGGTACAGGTTGCCGTTACGCGGCGCGTTGATTCCGCGGGCCAGGCTCCAGCCGGCGTACCCCTCGACCCACATCCAGCCGAGCCCGCGCCACACCGCGGAGGCTCCGTCGAAGTTGTAGTAGCCGAGGCCTGACGCCCGGTACATGCGTCCGGCCTTGATCTGGTAAGCCGTCCGGTTGAAGCTCAGGTAGCCGGTAAGCAGGTCGAACTTCTGGTCAGTGCGGGGCCACAGATCGTCGCTCCCCAGCCGGGTGCGCATCTGGCCGTGGAACGAAAGACCCTGCACACCGGTCCACCCGGCGAAGCGCAGGTCCTGCGTGAACGGCATGATGTCCTGACGCTGGCCGTTGTTCTCGTACCAGCGGCAGAAGTCGCCCTCGATACACGTCACCACGGTACCGCTCGCTAACTGCCGCTGGAGGCCGGACCCCGAGACGCCATCTTCGGGAACGGAGTCCAGGGCGAACGGCCGTAGCTGCAGCCAGCCCCAGTTGAGCCTGACGTCTCCGCGAACGCCCTGGGCATGGGCCGTCGCTGGCAGCCACGCCATGGCGCACGCGAGGAACAAGAGAAACGGCCGGCGATGGACAGTCATGGTCCTGCTCCGACGCGCTTGAGGTTACCTGTCACGGACTTCTGGACGGCTCTATGAACATGGCCGGGGGGGCGAACGGGATCAAGTCCGGCCGGATGGCTGTCGACAGCGGGCGGGCCCGGCCCATTCGGCCGAGCCCGCAACGGCTGCTAGCGGTAGCCGAACAACGCCGAATACACGATGTGGAGAACCAGGAATATCCCGATCCCGAGCATCGTGAACCCGATGATCCGGAAGATCATCTCGACGCGGCGTGGGTACGGGGGCACGAGACGTTCCTCGAACTCGCCCGAACTCACCATCCGTTCGTATTCCCTGGGCTTGTCCATCTTCAACTCTTCCACCGGCACGCGCCCCGTGAAGATCACTGGATCCATGGGAAACTTGTCCAGACGAAAGTGCGTGTTGAAGAAGTGGATCGTGAAGATGAACGCCACTGCGAGCAACGCCTCATCGCTGTGGATGATCGTCGCCACGTTCACCAGCCAACCCGGCAGCAGAATCGTGAACAGCTCGGGGAACCAGAGGAGAAAACCGGTGGATCCAATTACGAACATCCCCCAGAATACCGCGAAATAGTCGAACTTCTCCCAATAGGTGTAGCGTCCGTAGTTCGGTCTGGGCCCCCGGCCCGTGAACCACTTGATGGAAGCCTTGAATTCGCGGACGTCGTCCCCGTTGAACACGAGCGAATCTCGGGACGTGATGTACTGGAGCCACGTCTGGCCCGCGCGCAGCTTCTGCTTCCGCACGTCGAACAGGTGAACGAAGAACACTGCGAAGAGCGCAACCGCTCCTACCCGGTGCCACACTCCCATGGCTTCGAAGCCGCCGAGGAACCAGGCGAGCGCCTGGGCCCATCCCATGTACGAGAACTTGAGCGCCATGCCGGTCAGGGCCAGGAGCATGAAACTGACCATCATCACGCCGTGGAGCGATCGCTGGAACTTGGTGAAACGCCTGTACTGCAGCGGCGGCTCCGCGCCGGCTTCGACCGCTCCTACCACCGGCTCGTGTTTCCAGTCCTCGGGCGACCGCCACAGGCGCCACAACCAGGCGAAGGTGTGAATGCTGGCGAAGGTCAGAGTCCCGATGAGAAGGCTCGCCATGAACCAGAAGGTCCAGAACAGCCACGGGTATTGCTCCGGGTCGTGGTGCGTGGCGTGCGTCAGATACCCGGTGAAACGCCGGTTCGCCCCCGGATGGCACTGAGCACATGTCTCGACGATGTTGCGGCGACTGAGCGTCGACGCCGGTTCTGTCGTGGGCAGGACATTATGCGTGCCGTGGCAATCGTAGCACTTGGCCGCGGTGGCCGCCCCGGCTCTGGACACCTTCCCGTGGTACGTATCGAAGAAGGTCTCTGATTCGTCCTCGTGGCACCTTCCACACTGGCTCATCATCAGCATGCGAAAGTCGTCGCGATCCGTACGGCTGATCGTGTGAGACGTGTGACAATCCTCGCACGTCGGGTAGTTGTGCTCCCCTCCTCCGTTGGCGAAGTCGCCGTCCTCGGGCCAGTGCACGCTCTCGCGGAACTGCTCTTCGATCCCGTGGTGACACTCGCCGCACGTCCCGGCGACGTTGTTCGGATGGATCATCGAAGCGGCTTCGGTGGCGGGCAGCTCCGTGTGCGCCCCGTGACAGTCCGTGCAGGTCGCCGTGACTACGAGTCCGCTCTGGAGCAGTCCCTTGCCGTGGATGCTCATCTCGTAGCCTTGTACGATATCCGCTCCGGTGCGCTCGATACGCCGTGCCGCCGGTTCTCCCGCCATATGGCACTGGGAGCACAGCTCCGGAACGTTGCGCGGATAGATCGGCGAGGATGGATTCGTTTGCTCGAACTCCGCGTGGCGCTCGTGGCAGTCGCCGCACGTCGGCGCGTCCGGGTCGCCCTGAGTCGCCAGCGTTCCGTGCATGCTGGACCCGAATTCCTCTATCTGCACCGGGTGGCAGATGGCACAGTCCACCTCGGGCTCGATCGCCTCACACGGCCGATCTTCGTAGATCGGTGTCACGTCGACGTGACATTGGGAGCACCCCGTTTCGGCATGTCCGGACTCGGCCCTCACCGACTGGTCAACGAAGAGGGATCGCTGCACCCCCCCCTCCTCTTCGACCACCAGCTCGGGGTCGCCGTGGCATTCCAGGCAGTCCTGTGTCGCGACCCCCGCGTCATAAAACACACGCCGGATCTTGTGCGGTTGATGACAGTCCACGCAGGGCGGGATCTTGTGCGGTTCTTCCTCCCACAGGCGTCCCTCGATGGCCTGCAGGTGAACCTCCTCGATCCTGCCGTGGCACTGCATGCACGTTCCCGCCACGTTCGCGACGTGGATGCTGGATCGGTCGTCGGTGTGCGGGAGAATGAAATGCGATGTATGACATGACGTGCAGACGGCCGTGACCGTCAGTCCCTGCTGGAAGAGTCCCGCCCCATGAATGGAAAGCGAGTAGTTCTCCAGGATCCGGTCCTGCGGGATGTCGAGCCTCTCCGACACCTCCGTTCCCTCCTGGTGGCACTCGCCGCACAGGAAGGGGATGTTCATCACCGACGTGGACGAGGCCGGGTCGCGGGAGGAGCGTACGTCATGTGTGCCGTGGCAGGTCGCACACGAAGGTGCCAGGGGATCGCGCCTGGCGGCCGCAAGTCCGTGCAGCGATTCGGCGTGCTGGCGACCGGTCGTGCCGTGGCATCGGGCGCAGTTCACGCGGGCCCGGTCTTCCGGGTGCGGGAACGTGAGGCCCTGGTGGCAGTCCACGCAGCGCAGGCGGTTGTGGGTCGACTGCTCCAGCGTCTCCTGCATCACCACAAAACGGTCGCCGTCGTCCCGGCTTTCCCAGAAAGCGGGGTTCTCGTGGCACATGAGGCAATCGATGTCCTGCGCTCCCGCACTGCCGGGCAGGAGCGAGACGAGCCCGATGATCGCTGCGAGCCCAACAACGCCTCTATGTCCGCCTGGAGTCAGCAAGTGCATCGAATCTCCGGGTATCTGGGCATGTGAGTTCGTTCCCTCGGTTCGGACGCGCTCCCTCGCCTGGCCGGGAAGTGTGTCCGGGTCTTACACTGCAAGAAGCGGACACAAGTCGCAGTATCTCTATCTGTTTGTTAAAAAATGAGTTGTGATGGAGGGCTCGATTCCGAGCCCTCCAGGCGGGTGGGTCATAAAGTCACATGTCAGGTGGGTGCGTCCGCTTCCCCGGATCCTCTTGCGATGCGGTCGTCGTCTGTCGACAGGCGGTTTTGCACGTCCAACCCGCCTGCCAGTTCTTCGTCATACCAGCGACCATGAACCGCTCGGGCCTCATGCTCGGGCATCTTCCCCGTCAGCCATATCCAGCTCATCGGATACACCTCGGGGTGGAAGAGCACGAAGAAGAAATGCCACACGACGATGGCCAGCGTCGCGAGCCAGGCCTCGTAGAAGTGGATGGTCTCGGAGATGGATACGATCCAGGTCGGGAACAACCCGGTGGCCCAGGCCGGGAACCACAGGACTACGCCCGTGAGCGCCATGAGCACCGTGCCCCACACCAGCGCCCAGTACTCGGCCTTCTGAGTGTAATCGTAGCGTCCGAAGCGGGCCCGGTTCGGAGAACGCCACGTGTAGAAGCGCATGTTGTCGACAAAGTCTTTCGCGTCCGTTGCGTTCGGCGTCATCGCCTTGAACTCATCCCGTCCGCGCCTCTTGAACAGAATGTACAGGACGTGAACGATCCCGAAGAGAATCAGCCCGACGCCCAGGGCGCGGTGCAGGGTCGACCTTACGGGTTCCGCCAAATACGAGAGTCCCATCACCCGCGCCCACCCCGCTTCCGGGTACCGGAGAGCGAAACCCGTGATGACCAGCAAAATGAAGGACGAGGCCAACATGGCATGCTGCGCGATCTGGACCCGGTCGAATCGGAGGAAGCCTCTCTCCCGGGCGTCCGCTCGGCGCTTCTCGACCATGTAGTAGTTGAAGATGATGGCATTATGGATCGCCATGCCGCCAATGACTACGATGATCAAAACGATGTAGATCGAACGGACGATTCGCCGGCCCTTGTTCGACGCGACCGACGCTGCACGATGGTCGTAAGATTTGGAAAAAGCAGGAGTTGCCGCGTCGTGGCACTGCCGACACGTGGCTACCACGTTGCCTTCGGAGACCGACGACTCAGGGTCATCGGCCGGGAGCACCAGGTGCGTGGTGTGGCAGCTCACGCACGTGGCTGATGTTCGGCTGGCCCGCCGCGTGGCCCACCCGTGGTAGCTGTCGCTGTAGGAGAGAACCACCTCCTCCTGCAGACTGTACTTGGCGATGATAACAGGGTCGTTGTGGCAATCGCCGCACAGCTGGGTAGCCAGGTGCCCGGAGTGCGTCCCGGCGTCCGGGTCGTCCGGGTGCAGGATCAAGTGTTCCCCGTGGCAGTCCGTGCACGTGGGACTGTCGCTCACGCCCGCCGCCACGGCCCTGCCGTGAATCGAGCGGTCGTAGTCGGCAGTAACCCTGGGGTGACAGGCGCCGCAGGTCGCGGACACGTTGCGCCGGTTGATCTTGGAATCGGGATCGTAGTGACCCCTGAGATCATGGACCCCGTGGCAGTCCGTGCACGTGGCCGCCTTCGAGGGCCCGTTGCCATTGGCCGTCCCGTGCACCGATTGGGCGTACTGGAGTGCCGGTGTGGGCAGTTTGAGGTACTCGTCCGTCAGTAGACCGCCCGTACTGTGACATTCGGTGCACGTCTCGGCGACCCGCGCGTGGTATGTGTGCGACTCCGGGTCCGAGCTTCGGCGTATGTCGTGGTCCCCGTGACAGCCCGCACATGTGGGCGCCCGAGGGTTACCGCGCTCCGCGGCGTACCCGTGCACGCTCCCGACGTATTCCCGGCCTTCTCCCGCGTGGCAGGCGCCGCAGCGGACCGGCTCGTACTCATCGGGGTGTGGGAATTCGAAGCCCTGGTGACAGGTAACACAGGACATTCCGAAACCGCCGTGCACCGAGCCGGCGAATTCGTCCTGCGTTACGACGAGGCGGGCAGAGTCCGCTCGTCCGGCGAAGTTGGCGGTGTCTCCGTGGCAGGCGAGACAGAACCGATTCTCCTGCGCGGGCAGACTGGTGGCGAGTATCGCTACGCCAAATACGGCCGCCAGCATATGCGCCGGATGGGGCCAATGGCTCAGCATGTCTTGCAGCATCCCGTTACAGGTGGAAGAGCGACTCTGGCGACGAGAAGCAGCACTATCCATGCCGCGGAGACAGATCCGAACGGACCTTGTGTCGGTGGTTGTCTATAGGAGTGAAGTAATTGTCGTAGAATAAGTTACAGGGACACAACTGCCCAGCGTGATGGCCTGGTCACGGGCGGCGGGCCGCCCGCACGAGTCCGCGGATCGGCCTATTGTCCCAGCGCCGGGACCTCATGGCACATCTCGCATGCCACCGGGGCATTATGCTCGACCCGATCGGCATGGCACACCGTGCAGACGTTTCGGGACCACTCGTTCACACCGTCGATCGCCTCACCGTGGCATACGGTGCATCCCTGGTGCGCCACGACGGGATGGATCTGGAGCACTCCCTCCTTGTGGCAGCTCAGGCACGTGGCCTCCGGCTGGTGGTGGGCTCCATGGCAGTTCTCGCATAGCTCCGCACTCGGCGAGCCCGGGCTGTCGCCGTGGCACGTCGCACACGGGAAACCGAGCGCCACGTGAGTCGGGTGAGGAAAATCGCCCGTTGCCGTGGCGATCGTCCCGGACGGAGCCTGGGCGCCGCCGGCGTGGCACGTTTCGCACGTGATCGCCCCGCTATGATGGCAGTCAGAGCACGCCGCCCGGGAAGCCAGGGCGATGCCGCCGTGCTCTTCCACGCCTGTATGGCACGCGGAGCACGGAAGGTCAGCCTCTCCCACGTGCGGCTGATGCGAGAACCGCGCGCCCTTCCACGTACCCTCCTGGCGATCCACGCCCAGGTGGCAGCCCAGACACGCGTTCTCTGCTACCGGTGTGCCGAGGCTCACGGAAGGCGCGTCGTAATTGAGACCGCCGCTTCGGGCCGCGCGATCCACGTAGGCCACGGCCGCACGAAGAAGGGCGTCCGCGTACCCGATGTTGTGTGCGCTCTGTCCCACCGAGACGAGTTCGACGTTGTCGCTCGCAAGGGCCAGCAAGCTGTCGGCCGTCGCTTGCTGCGCGGCAGAGCCGATTCGTGGCGCCGAGGAGGCCGCTCGCACGATCGCCGACACGCGGCTCAGCTTGCCGTCCATCTCCGCTTGCCACGATGGCAGGATGTTGACGTACCGGGTACCGTGGCAGGCCAGACAGGTCGCTTCACCCGCCGCCTGAACCTGTTCGTGACCGGCGATCTCGCGGGGGAGTCCGTGGCAGCTCCCGCACGAGACCCGGGCCTGGTACATGACACTCGGATCGTCTTCGGCGCCATGTCCTCCGGTGCCCGTGTACAGGTTGCGCTGCGCCGCGTGCGTACCCTGGTGACAGCCCGCGCAGTCGAGCTCAGTCGCGTCGGCGTGTGCGACCACCTCGTGCGCGATCGGCCGATGACACAACTGACAGTCAATGTTGTGCTCACCAAGGTGCACCTCGTGCATCATGGTCGCATCCTCGAACAGCGAGATCCTCTCCGGTTCGTTGTGGCACCCGAAGCACCGATCCTGCTCCGCCGCTCCGTCGCCCGAGGTCACACGGTCGTGGCACGAGATGCAGGAGACCAGGTCACGCACGTACTGCGGATGATCGATCACTCCCGCCGCGGTGGAAATGAGCGGAGGATCCACGTGGCAGCCCGTGCAGCCGGCGATGGGTTCACCCTCCGGACGTCCCTGGAAGTGGCAAAGGAAGCACGTGCTCTTCGTAACCGCGACGTGATCTCCCTGGACGATCTGCGAATGGCAGCTCGTGCATCGCAACTGTTTGCCGCGACGAAGCGCCGTGAGGTGATGACGATGGTCGAAGCTGACACCGAGAAAATCGAGCTCACCCTCGATCTTGCGCGTCGAGTGGCACCCGGACCGCAGGCACGCTGCGTCCTCGATCTCGGCCCACGGCTTCGTGCCGTACGTGCCCGTGACGTACTTCACGACCTGGTTGGCCGCCTGCACCTTCCCCATCGCCTCAGCCTTGATCCCCGGCGCGTAGTGGCACTTGATGCAGGGCACATCCTGGTGCGTGGAGGTGGTCCAGGAATCGTAATACGGTTGCATGTTGTGGCAGTTGGTGCAGAAGCTGGGCTGCGCCGCATACTCGATGAACCCTACCGTCCCGAGCCCAGCCAGCAGGACGAGAAGGATGATTCCCTGGCCGGCGATTCGCAGCCACCGCTTCCGCCTGGCCGGATCGTGGCGGGTCATCCGACCACCTGGCCCGAATCCGGATCCGGTCCCGCGCCGCGCAGACGCCACAGCTTGGAGCCGGCCAACGAGATGGTCGCAAGCGCAAGAAACCACACCGGGATCAGGAACAGCTTGTGCTCCCAGCGCTCCTCGGCGCTCACTTCGGCCTGCGCCGCGATGTCACGCGAGATCGAACCCACTACGCGCTCCAGGTCTTCGAGCTGCTCGAGATCCAACCCATGCTGCGCTGACTCCAGTTGCCGGTACTGGGTGAGAGCCGTGCGATAACGGAACCGCGTGTCACTGACCTCGTGTCCCGCCCGTACCAGTTCCTCTATCGCCTCCGCCGCGGAGTCCAGCTCCCGCCCGGCGCCTACGAGGATTCCCTCGATGGCCACCCCCAGTGCTGCGGCCGCACTATCCGTTGCGTGGCAACCCGTACACGTCGTCGCTACCTCGTCGGGCGGGATTCGTTCCGTGTCGTGGCTGCTGTGGCAGGCCGTGCATCCGGGAAGAGTCCCCGCGACCGTGGCCCTGCCGTGCGGTCCCTCATCC
>JABDQB010000400.1 GCA_013042495.1 Gemmatimonadota bacterium | reverse complement strand
TGATGATGGTTCTCGCCCTGTCGTCGGTGCAGCGCGGAGACATGAAGTGGGGCAAGGTGTGGCTGTTCATGACCGCCCTGTTCGGCATCATCTTTCTTGGCGGCCAGGTGTACGAGTTTTCGCATTTCGTGCACGAGGGCTTGACCCTGAAGACCAACCTGTTTGGTGGCAGTTTCTTCCTGCTCACGGGCACGCACGGAGCGCACGTGGCCGTCGGAGTCACCTGGCTGCTCAGCCTGTTTTTCATGGCGCAGCGAGGTCGGCTGACTCAGGCCAACGCCGAGACCGTGGAGATCGCGGGTCTATACTGGCACTTCGTCGACGTCGTGTGGATCGTACTGTTCACCCTCATCTACCTTCTGGTCTGAGAAGGAGCAGCTCCGATATGACGCAGACTCACGACCACGTGGAACACGCACACCCGAGCAACCGCACGTACGTTCTCATTGCGGCGATCCTCGGTGTGATCACTGCCGTTGAAGTCGGGGTGTTCTATCTTGATGCGCTCCGGCCCGTCTTGGTTCCGATACTGCTCACTCTCTCCGCAGCGAAGTTCGCGTTTGTCGTGGGCTTCTTCATGCACCTGAAGTTCGATTCGAAGCTCTATCGCGCGCTCTTCGTCGGGCCCCTGGTCGTGGCTATGGCCGTCATGATTGCGATGTTCCTCCTTTACGGCGTCTTCCAGGCCTGACCCGGGACACCGAAAGTCGCTTTAGAACACCAGTTCGCTGGACTGGACCTCCCACCGCCACTAACGTCGACCCATGATTGATCCGTCCCCTTCGTCCGGATGTGACGGCGGCTGCGCCTCGGATGCGATCGAAACCGGAGTGCATGACTCCTCCGGTCTCGGAACCGCGGTGCTGGAGCGGGCTGAGTTCCGTGTCGAGGACATGGACTGCGCGAGCTGCCTGGACACGATTCGCCGGGGTATGGTCAAGCGTCCGGGCATAGCGCGCGTAGAGGGAAGTCCCGTCTCTCGGCGGTTGGAGATCGAGTACGATCCCCGCGTGGTGGATACCGAGACGATCCGTCGCGACGTCGGAGACCTCGGATACACCGTCCTTGTGCCGACACGAGGCGGTGACCGCAGAATCCGTGTGTGGTCGAGTCCCCGAGCTCGCCGTACGTATCTGGCAGGCATCTTGTTCTTCTCCGGCCTGGCCTCTCGTCTCGTGCTGCATGGCACGATCGTGGATGCGCATGGTGGACCCGCATGGCCGACCGGCGAGGATTTGCTGTTCGCGGCCGCCGCGGTCGTAGGAGCCTCCAACTTCGTGCCCCGTGCCTTCGGCGCTCTGAGGGGACGTGTGTTGGACATGCACGTCCTCATGCTCTTGGCCGTCATAGGCGCGGCGGCGATCGGTGAGTACATGGAGGCCGCGGCGATCGCATTTCTGTTCTCTGTCGCGGAGCTTCTCGAGGGGTTCGCGTCGGAACGGGCGGAGGCCTCGGTACGCTCGCTGATGGAGCTGTCGCCCGAAATCGCGCGAGTCCGAAGGGGCGACCGCGAGATATCGCTTCGGGCGGCGGACGTGGCCGAGGGAGACCTGGTTGTGGTGCGACCGGGGGAGAGGATTCCGGTCGACGGCGAGGTCGAGGAGGGACAGTCTGCGGTCAACGAGGCGCAGATCACGGGCGAGGCCATGCCCGCGGAGAAGGGGAGGGGCGATCACGTCTACGCGGGATCGATCGTCCATGAGGGTTTTCTCGTTGTGCGGAGCGAGCGCGACGCCGGCGACACGACCCTCGCACGAATGATCCGGCTGATCGAGGACGCGGAGCGGCGTCGCTCTCCCAGCGAGCGATTCGTCGAGAGATTTGCCCGATACTACACCCCTGCGGTAACCGTCGGGGCGGTCCTCGTCGTGCTGATTCCGGTCGTGCTCTTCAGTCAGCCTTTCGCAACCTGGCTTCTGCGCGGCCTGACGCTGCTCGTCATCGCGTGCCCGTGCGCGCTGGTTATCTCGACACCCGTCTCCGTGGTGAGCGCAATCACCAGCGCGGCTCGCCAGGGGGTTCTCATCAAGGGGGGAGCGAGCCTGGAGCGAATGGCGGATGTCCGGGTCATGGCCTTTGACAAGACGGGCACGCTGACCCAT
>JABDQB010000394.1 GCA_013042495.1 Gemmatimonadota bacterium | reverse complement strand
CAGTCGGACGGTGGCGACAGTGCCGAGACCGCTGGGTCCGGCGAAGTGGACGTCATAATGGAAGCCCCCTTCCCGACGGGCGCCGAGCCAGCGAATCAGCTGATTCACGAGGACGAGAGACACTTCGCCGGGCTCACGCAGCTCACGTTCGGCGGCCAGAACGCCGAGGCGTATTGGAGCACGGACGACGACTGGATCATGTTTCAGGCCACCCCCAGGGAAGCTGCCTGCGATCAGCAGTTCACGATGCGATCCGATGGTTCGGATCTCAGCCTGGTGAGTACGGGAATGGGCCGGACCACGTGCGGCTACTTCTTTCCCGGCAACGAGAAGATCGTGTACGGCTCGACGCACCTCGGCGGCGAGGAGTGCCCCCCGGAGGCCGACATGTCCCAGGGTTACGTGTGGGCGTTGTACCAGGACTACGACATCTTCGTGGCCGACGCTGAGGGGTCGAACCTCGAGCGCCTGACTGACGCGCCCGGGTACGACGCCGAGGCCACCATGTCGCGAGACGGCGAGTGGATCGTGTTCACGTCCGCCCGCGACGGAGACCTCGAGATCTACAAGATGCGGATCGACGGTTCGGAGCTGACCCGGCTCACGGACACGCCGGGGTACGATGGCGGACCGTTCTTCTCGTACGACGGGACGAAGATCATTTACCGCGCGAGCCACCCCGAGGGCGACGAACTGGCCGACTACCAGAGTCTCCTGGCTCAGGGCCTGATCCGTCCGTCGCAGCTGGACATCTTCGTGATGGATGCCGACGGATCGAACAAGCGGCAGCTCACGGACAACGGCGCCGCCAACTTCGGACCTTACTTCTTCCCGGATGGCCAGCGGATCATCTTCTCGTCCAACCTGGGCGACCAGAACCGTCGGGAGTTCGACCTGTGGGCCATCAACGTCGACGGCACCGGCCTGGAGCGCATCACCTTCTCCGGTGACTTCGACGGCTTCCCGATGTTCAACTCGGATGGGACCAAGCTGATTTTCGCCTCAAACCGTGGGAACGAGCTTCCGAGGGAAACCAACCTGTTCATCGCGGATTGGGTGGACTGATCCGTGGCGAGCCGGGGAGAAACGTGACGTGAGCACGTCACCGACTCCCCGGCCCGAGATGTCCGAATCGCAGCTCGAGTTCCTCACCGGCCTGATCGCGTCGCAGAACCTGCCCGGGCCCCACCTGGAAGTGGGAACTGCCTACGGGCTGACGCTGGCCCGGATGATTCTCGCCCTCCCGTCGCGCCACGAACCCGTCTTCGTGGTGGTAGACAACATGCGGTACTTCCCGGACCAGATGGCCACGGTGCGGGCCAACCTCGAGCGGAGCGGCATCGATCCCGATAGCGTCGAGTTTCGAATCGGCGACAGCGGCAGGAGAGCCAGAGAGGCGGCGAAGGCGGGAGACTCGTTCGATTTCATCCTGATCGACGCCAGCCACAAGGTCCGTAAGGTGACCGGCGATCTGCGGTGGACCCGGATTCTGAGACCCGGCGGCGTGGTCTGCCTGCATGACTACCATCCCGACTTTCCGGGGGTCGTGCGATCGGTTGATCGGTTCCTGGCCCGGAACCCCAACTACGAGCGAATCGGGCAGGTCAGCAGCCTGCTGGCCCTCCGCAAGACGGGGCCGGGCCGCCGTCCTGAGATCTCCGCGGCGGACCGCGCCTGGGCCGCCTTTCGGCACGCGAGGGTCAAGCTCGGCCTCTCATCCTGACGCCTTGCGTGGCTCGAGCCACACGGTTTCTGTGGAGAGAGGATTTCAGTCTTCGTGGGGTTCGTGGAGGACTGCGAAGGTAACCCTTTAGGGCTTCACTCCGGGAGCTAACCTGCACGTGACCGCGGCGCGCGCCTGGTCGAGAATACGGGCCTTCGGATACGACTACCTGGTCATTCTCGGCTACATCGCAGCTCTCGCCGGGGTGGGGGCCTTCCTCATCGTCGGGCCGGTGGGCGACCGGTGGACGGCCCTGATGTCAGATCCGGTCCGAGCGGACGTCGTAGCCTTCGTTTCATTGGTCCTGCCCGTAGCTCTCTACTTCACCCTCACCGAGGCCTCGAACGGGGGGGCTTCGTGGGGGAAGAGGAAGGTCGGACTCCGGGTCGTCGGCTCTGGCGGATCGAAGCTCGGTCTCCCGAATTCGCTGGTGCGCTCCGGCCTCAAGTTCCTTCCCTGGCAGATGGCGCACACGGCGATGTTCCACATTCCCGGATTCCCCATAGCACCGGGCGAGCCTCCAGCGTGGAGCACTCCGCTGCTGGTAATCGCCT
Source organism: Gemmatimonadota bacterium (assembly GCA_013042495.1). Taxonomy (GTDB): domain Bacteria; phylum Gemmatimonadota; class Gemmatimonadetes; order Palauibacterales; family Palauibacteraceae; genus Benthicola. Next base: position 813 of record JABDQB010000394.1, on the reverse strand, counting down.
GGTTCCTGGTGGCGCTGTACATCCTCGGGCTGACGCCCCTCTTGGGACGCAGAACCCCGTACGACCGCCTCGCCGGCTGAACGGTAGTGAACACCGCACGCGCTGATGAGCGACCGGCCACTTACTGAGTCCCGAGCTTGACGCACATCTCTCTTTCCCTATATTGGTAACTATATGGTTACCAATAGTCGGCAACTCGATTCGGTATTTGGAGCCCTCTCCGACGCGACCCGCAGAAGCATTCTGGAAGAGCTGGCCCACGGCGAGCGCACGGTAGGAGAGCTGGCCGCACCGTTCGAGATTTCGCGCCCCGCCATCTCGAAGCACCTTCGGGTCCTGGAGAAGGCCGGACTCGTGCAGCGAACACCGGAGGGCCGCGTCAGCCGCTGCTCTCTCGATGCTGAACCGCTGCGCCAAGCCGCTGATTGGGTAGGTCACTACCGCGCTTTCTGGGAGGAACAGCTCGACGCGCTCGCGCGTTACCTGGAGACGCCAACACCCGTGAACGAGGAGGACGAGGGATGACGACCCAGACCGCAGGCACCCTGCAAGTCACGCGCATCGTAGCCGCCAAGCCCGAGACCGTTTTCGATGCGTGGACCCAGCCCGAGCACATCCGGCGGTGGTCGGCGCCCGAAGGGATGGACATCCCGATTTCGGAAGTGGACCTGACCGTCGGCGGTCGCTTCCACCTGCAGATGCGGAATGCCGAGGGAGGGGCCCACAACGCTCGCGGCATCTACCACGAGATCGACCGGCCCACTCGCCTGGTGCACTCGTGGGAGTGGGACGAGCACCCCGACCACGGGCAGT
>JABDQB010000393.1 GCA_013042495.1 Gemmatimonadota bacterium | reverse complement strand
TCCTTACGTCGCCGCCCTCCGGTGGAGGCTCATACTGCAGCCGCACTTCTGATCCCGGGGCTCCCGTCCTGACGTCAATCGCCAGCGGCAGCGCCGGACCCGGACGACGGAGCTCGAACCGCGCCGGATCACCCACCCTGGCTCCGGGCAAGAGCCTGGCACGCACGGTGTTGGGCCACAGCTGCAAGGCCGATACGCCTGCCGCCCAGGAGGCGAAGACCTCGTGCCAGTACCAGCCCTCTCCCCACTGCGGCCCTCCGAACGCCCGGTCGTCACCGATCACGTCGCCGGTGATACGGCGGATTCCCGCTCGTCCGAGAAGCTGGGGCCACGACGCGACGGCCTCCCGGCCGAGCTGCGGGTCGCCCCCCCCCACGATCCACAGGTCACCATTGAGCACGCCATCGGAGACGGAGCCATCGGCCACCAGAGATGTTTCCCACCGGTGCGCCGGCCCGAGGGCATCGAGGGCCACGGCAGCGGTAACGATCTTGGTGTTGCTGGCCGGTACGAAGAGCTTCTCGCCGTCCCGCTCGAAGAGCACCTCACCCGTTTCGGCTACCTGGACGACCAGTCCCAGGTGAGCTCGCGTCAGCGCCGGGTCAGCCAGGATCCGGTCCAGCCTTGCCGCCAAGGCCGTGGGCGAACCCAGCGTCGTGGCGTAACCGGATCCCTGGCCCAGCGCGGGCTCCTGTGTCAGGGCAAACGGTGGGGCTGCCAGCAACCAGAGCGTGCCGAGCAGCACCAGTCGGCCCTCGGACCTCGGCCTCCATGTACGAAGGACTGCAAATCGCATCATTTGATCCGTACTCATTCCTGTTCGTCGGGTTCTGGTTCGGGTTCAGCCGCTCGCAGCGCAGCGAGCAGCGCATCGGCTCGAAAGTGGTCTTCCGGCCGGTTTACATTGAAGAACATCGTATCCGGATCGCCATAGGACGACACTCTGGCCAGCTCGACGATCCGGAGGTCGACCGCGGGGAGGAACGAGATCACGGCCCGGTCCCCCTTCTCGATCGCTGCCTCGATGGCAGGAAGGCACCCGACGTCATATGCCGCACACAGGGGTTCAAATCCCCGAGGGCCGCGGCTCGCCGGCAAGACGGCCGCGCCCGGCTCGAGCGTGCTCGCGAGGTCCTCCAGCAGAGGAGTCGGCACGAACGGCATGTCCGTGGCGAGAACGACCGCTCCTCTCATACCCTCTTCAGCGGCCCAGGCGACGGCTGTGTGCAGTCCGCCCAGGGGGCCGATTCCGCTCACCAGGTCGGGCCGCACTGTCTGTTCTTCCGCTGAGTGCCTGTCCAGATCGTTGGCGACCACGACGACGCGATCGACCAGCGGCATCAAAGTTCGCGCAGCCCGCTGGACGAGAGACACGCCCCCGAGCTCGGCGAACGCCTTGTCCGATCCGTATCGCCTGCTCCGGCCTCCGGCGAGCACCACGCCGAGGATGTCCGATCGGGGGCCGTCGCTCATCCGGCCGCGTCCGATTCTGGCCAGTAGTAGTGAGGGGCTTCTCCTCGTGCCCGACCCACGAGGATCAAGCCGCGCGGAGCCGCGATGGCGGCCGCGAGTTCAGTCGGCACGGACCGGGTTGCGAGCGCTCCGACGCCTGCCCTGCAGGCCTTGGCCGCCATGGTGCCCGAGATGCGCGCGCTGACCAGGAAGATAGCTTTCTCACGCGCTATCCCGGTCAGAACGGCCGAGCCCACCAGCCGGTCCACGACGTGGTGCCGGCTGACGTCCTCCACGACGAGGGCCAGGTCTCCACCGACGACCAGTCCCCCCGTGTGCACGCCCCCCACGCTCGATCGAAGGGCCGCCTGGTCGAACATGTCCCGGAACCAGGAGGTGACGCGGCCCCGGTCCTCGAGCAGCGATCGGAGTTGGTGGCCTCCGGATGCGGAGACGGGCTCCCGGGCCGCCACCGGCGAGGTCAACGCCGCCGGACGGACGGACGAGGCGGTGTCGCCGGAAAGGGCAGCCGTCAACCGGCCCAGCGCCGGCCGGGTGAGGCGGACCGTCAGACCGGCTGCGTATCCCGGCTGCGGGTGCACTTCTGCCAGGTCTTCGATCTCGTCGGGGTTGCGCACGATCCCCTCGGACACGAACCAGCCCGTCGCCAGGCAGGGAAGGTCGTGGGGAGTACAGCTCCATTCGAGCGTGACGACTTCGTTCACCCGCACCCGAACCAGCGCCTCGGGGGCGAGGACCTTCATGGATCTGACCTTTGAATCCCGCTCACCGGGCATCCCGCGGGCTCAGAAGTAGTAGTAGAGTGAGGCCGTGAGCTCGAAGTTGTGGGTCCACCGGTTCTTGTCGGGAG
>JABDQB010000392.1 GCA_013042495.1 Gemmatimonadota bacterium | reverse complement strand
GAGTCGGTCCTCATACCGACGCGCGACCGGGTGACCCTCTGTCTCTCCTCGCAAGCCGGGTGCGCGCTGGCGTGCCGCTTCTGCGCCACCGGCGATTTCGGCTTCAGGCGGAATCTCTCCGCGGGTGAAATCGTGGCCCAGTTCCGGGACGCCGAAGTCGTCTGCCGACATCTGTTCGGGCGCGGAATCTCCAACGTCGTATACATGGGCATGGGCGAGCCGATGGCTAACCTCGATGCGGTCCTCGGGTCGCTCTCGATCCTGCATGCCGGGTTCGGATTTGGCGCCCGTCGCATCACGGTCTCCACCGTCGGCCTCGTGCCCGGCATCCTGGCCTTGGCCGCCCGTCCGGAACCGTTCCGGCTCGCAGTCTCCCTGCATGCCCCTGAACACGCGCTGCGCGAGATGCTGGTTCCCGTCGAGAGGCGTTACCCGCTCCCGGAGCTGTTCGCGGCGCTGCACGCGTACCAGGAAGCCAAGGGCCGGCGCATTACCTTCGAGTACACGATGATCGACCGGGTGAACGACTCGGCCGAGCTCGCGCAATCTCTGGCCGACCTCCTGCAGGACCTGGACGGTTTCGTAAACCTCATACCGTACAATCCGATACCGGGGCGCGACTGGAAGCCCAGTCCTCCGGACCGGATCGCGGCGTTTCTCCAGGCTCTCGAATCTCGGGGGGTGGAAGCGGCCGTTCGCCGTCCGCGCGGTCAGGACATCGCGGCCGCCTGCGGCCAGCTCCGATTGGACCGCGAAGGGATGGAATCGCCCGGATCGGGAGACGCCGAGGGCGGGCCCTAGCGCAGCCTTTCGAGGCGCAGTCTCCAGTCACGGCCGAGTATGATCGTGGCGTCCAGATACAGGGCCGGCTTTGGTTCGGCGCGCACCGCGTCGACACCCAGCGCATCCGCCACCGAGCGAGCGGCTCCGGACCGGGCGGACCGATCGATCACGATCGTTTCGTCGTACGCGAAGCTCGTAGCGTTCCCGAACGTCTTTACGTCATAGCCCGCATCACGCAGGGCCTCCGTGACGAGGGCAGCGGCGCCGGCCTCGCCTGCACCGTTCAGCACCTCGACGCTAATCCGGTCGGCCGGGGGCGAAATCGACGACGGGAGCCCTTCGAAGGCCGGACCCGAGACGGGAACCGCCAGGTCCTGGCCCCGCCACTCCAGCAGAAACGACCCCAGCAAGACGCCGGCCGCGACCAGCACCAGGACCAGCAGCGCGGTTTGCGCCCGGGCGATCACGGATTGACCAGCCGGTTCCAGAGGCCCACCGAACAGTCCATCAGCGGCCGGTTCTTGCCGAGCAGTCTCCCGAGCCTCTGACACACCACTTCGGTGAGAACTTCGTGGCGATCTTCCGGCAATCGATCCCGAAGTCTCTGCCGCTTCGCGCTGCCCACATTGCGGCCCGGCTCGAGGTAGTCAGCCAGGATCAGGTACTCGCCCAGCGGATCCAGATCCGGGTGACCGACCGGATGGTACCGGATGGCATCCAGCAGAAACGGGTCGTCGACCCCGTCCGTCGCGAGTCTGGCGGCGCACGCAGGGGCGTGCACCACAGGATCGGGCCATCCCTCGCCCGCCACCTCATGCAGCTCGGCGAACGGAGCGTCCTTGAGGGCGTCGTGTAGAACACCGGCGGCTCGCCAGCGGACTCGGTCGCGCTCGGGCAACGCCAGTTGCGTAGCCCACGCCGCGAGCAGATCGCCAACCCGCACGCCGTGCGCCCGGCGCCTCTTCCCGCACCGGGCCCAGACCGGTAGCTCGGCATTCGTTCCGGCGCGTTCGAGAACGGGGTGCATCTGCATGGGCTCCAGGGCTGCTGACGGACGACGCCCGCGGCGGGGGTGCCACGACAGTCGTACAGATAGATATTGGCTCCGGGGGCGCTCAACAACTGGGGCACTGAGGACGTCGTCGTCTTCACTTCGAATTGGTGAGAAAGGACCCGCTTTGGCCGTTCGGTACGACCCGGTTCTGATTGCGGGGATCGTCGATGAGATTCGGCTGCGCTGCCGCGGTCAGCGTGTTCTGGGCCTTAGCCTGCGCCGCGAACGGCGGGAAGTCTGGATCCCACTCGAGAAATCGACGGGAGAGCAGGACGTCATAGGGATTCTCCTGCATCCTGCAGCCGGGTTCGTCGTCACGGCCGACGCGATTCCCGACGGGGCCGAAGAGACGGACCGGCGAATCGATTTCCGCCGGTTGTACCTGGCGGACGTGTGGGCCACGGTGGACGAGCGCCTGATCGTGTTTGACCTGGCGGGCGGCCTTCGGGATGTTCGCGCTGACCTCCCTCCCGTGTTCCGCCTGTACGTCGAACTCCACACCAATCAATGGAACGCGGTCCTGGCTCGCGGCGCCGACGACCGCATCGAGGCCGTCCTGTGGCAGAGGTCCGCGGGCGGGCGCTCCCTGCGGACCGGCGCGGTGTACGAGCGGCCGGAGGGAGCCCGAGCGTGGGCGGATTCCGCCCCCGATGGCGACGAGTGGAAGACCCTCCTCGTGGCGGTGCCCCCAGCCGATCGGCGTGCCGTGCTGCTGCGGTCGGCGGCGTGGACCAGTACGCTCAACGTGGACTGGATCCTGGGCGCTGCGGCAACGGACGACAGCGACGATGCGCTCGCCCTGGCCTACGACCGGTACGCCGGCACCCGTGTCCCGACCGGGCAGGCCTGGCTCCTGCCGGTGGCCGGAGCCCAGCAGCCCTACCCCACGGCGATCCATCCCGGTGCCCGTCGGTGCGCCAGCCTGCTCGAGGGTATGCGGATCGCCGCCGCGGGGAGTGCCTTGTTGCCCCCGCCCGCCGAGCCCGGTGTCAGGGAGCCGGCTGGAACCGGGAACACACTGGAGACGGAGCGCCTTGGACGGATGATGGAGCGTCGCGCCCGACCTGAGGAAGCGGCGTGCCGCGCTCCTGCGCCAGCTGGATGGTGTAAGCGCTGGACACCTGCGGGGAATGGGCAAGCTGCTCCTGGCCCGGAAGAAGGAGGTCCCGAGGGGCGCGAGCCGCGTTCGGCTGATGGGCTTCGATGGACAGGAAGTCGAGGTCTCGCTCGACCCGCGACGGGACGCCGTCGGGAACGCCGAGTCCCTGTATGACCGGGCTGGCCGCCGGGAACGCGCCGCCCGCGCCGTCCCTCGCCGGGTGAAAGCCACCGACGAACGAATTGCGCGCTTGGAGGCTGGCCTGCTTACGCTGCGCTCCGCGGGGGCCACCGACGAGCTGTGGGACCTGGTTGGAGGACGACGGGAGGCGGCGGCGAAGGCAGGATCCACTGGCCGGTCGTCCGACGAGGAGGCACTTCCCTACCGCCGGTATCGGTCATCGGGAGGGCTCGAGATCCGAGTCGGCCGGTCGTCACGCGCGAACGACGACCTCACGTTCCGGCACTCGGCGCCCGACGATATCTGGTTGCACGCCCAGCAGGCGGCCGGCGCCCACGTGATCATGCGGTGGGGTAAGCGCGAGCAGAATCCGCCGCACGCCGACCTGACGGAGGCCGCCGTGCTCGCGGCGCTGCACTCGGAAGCGCGTCACAGCAGCATGGTTGCCGTCGACTGGACGCGGCGGAAGCACGTGCGCAAACCGCGGAAGGCCTCCCCGGGCGCCGTGGTTCCCGAACGCGTCTCGACTCTGTTCGTCGAGCCTGACGCAGCCACCGCGGAGCGTCTTGCCCTGGACCCCTAGAAACAGGAAGCCCGCCATCCAGAAGGGATGACGGGTTCCTTCCGTCATTGCACGAAGTCGGCATCGACGACCCTAGCGCTCAATCCGTGCTCGGTGTCTCCACCGGCTTCCGGGGCATCATCTCGTCACGCATGGCGAGCTGATACGCGGTCGCGGCCACCACGACGGCCGCCTGCTTCAAGTCATCGATCATCAGCCGCTCGAACGTGTCAGCCGCCGTGTGGTGCGTGAACGTCCCGTATTCGATCGGGTCCTGAATGTAGTTGAACCCGGGGATACCGGCCGCGTCGAACGCGAGGTGATCCGTGCCACCCGTGTTGCCGTGTTTAACCGCCACCACACCCAGGTCGCGGAACGGCCACAGGATCTGCTCGAAGACGGGGATCGCCGCCTCGTTGCCCTGATCCCAGATCCCGCGCAGCCGGCCGGTGCCGTTGTCCACATTCAGATACGCAGAGATCTTCGGGTGCAAATCCGAGTGTTTTGCCACCCAGCCGCGCGATCCGAGCAGTCCCTGCTCCTCGCCCGCCCAGAGGCCGATGCGAATCGTTCGGCGCGGCTGCAGATCCAGCGCCTTCAGGATGCGCATGGCTTCCATCATCACGACCGATCCAGCTCCGTCATCGGTCGCTCCTGTTCCGTAGTGCCACGAGTCCAGGTGGGCGCCGATCATCACGTACTCGTCCGCCAGGTCCGAGCCGGTGATGTCGCCCAGCGTGTTGTAGGATTGCAGGTCGTCCGAGTAGAACTGGTTCTGCACGTCGATCTCGAGCTCGACGGGTATACCCCGCTTCACGTTGCGGTAGATCTGGTTGTACTGCTCGCCGGACACGTTGAGCTCGGGCGGAGGCTCGGGGTTCGCCGGATCGCGTCCCGCGCCGCTTCCACCCCCGCGCACCAGCGTGTATTCGCGGGAAGACGGAACGAGCATGCCAGCGATCCCTTCGTCGATCAGGAACTCGGCCATCGCCTGGCGGACTTCCCTCATACGCCGCCACTCGGCGATCCGCCTGGCCCGCTCCTCGGGGTCCCGCTGTGGTCGTCCCTCGGGCTCCTCGGCCGGCTCCAGGAGGTCCTCCAGCGGAGTCCGAAGCGGCCTCGGCTCCCAATCCGGGTTCATTTCGACGGGTTGGCGAGACAGGATCCACGCGCCGGCGAGCGTTCCGGTGTAAGCCTCCAGCTCCTCCACCGACTCGGCCTCGATGATCACGGCTGGTCCGACGACCATTCCCGGGGTGCTTCCGGTCCATCCTGACGGCTGCGCCACAAGCGGCTGAACGAACGGAACCAGGATTCGGCCGCTGTAGGACACGCGTTCCCAGCCGCGTCCGAACTCACCCCACGGCTCGATCTGGACGTTCTCGAGGCCCCATTCCCTGAGCATCTCGGCGGTCCACTCGTTTGCCCGTGTCATGCCGGGGGAGTTTGTGAGCCGGGGACCGATCACGTCTGTTAGATACCCCGCCAGTTCTTCGATCTGAGAATTCTCGAGACCCTCGACCCGGATGCTCTCGACGACATCCATGTCGACAATCTCCTGCGCTATTTGCGCCGAAGCCCCGGGCGCCAGGGCCAGGACCGCCGCGGCCGCGGCGAACGTACGGACCATGCGTCGCATCACGAAATGCCTCCATTGTGCGGTAGGTACGGTAGACTGGCCTCCGGCAGGTCGCTCGCCGGTGCCGGAAAGACGGATGCCGCTCCGCCATGTTTCCCTGAAGCATGAATGCGCGGCACACACAAAACGTTTAGCAGCGAACCGCACCGCGATCTCAGTGGACCAACATCAGGCGGCCCGATCGCGTCTCGTCACCCAGCCGAACGACGAACAGATAAACCCCTGACGCCGCCTCGAGACCTTCGGCCAGCAGGCCATCCCACGTCACCCGGGGTAGGTCACCGCCTGGCGAGAGAGGATGCGTCTGCCGCACCAGTCGCCGACCGGCCACGTCGTACACTTCGAAGACCAGGGCGAGACCGTCTTCACGCGCCGCGTCAGGGACGCTATACGGGAAATTCATGACTCGACCGGATCCGGTCCGCAGAGGATTCGGAAAAGGCGGTTCGATCTCGAAGCGGCCGTCGGGCCCCGGCGGTTCGATGGGCTCGTCGCGCAACTCCTGCAAACGTGCTGACGCCTGCGCCTCGGACGGAGCGGCCAGCAGCCAGAAGCGGACGGTCTGCGACTCGCCCGCCGGTAGATCGAGCGGCCCGACGCTGAGGAGTGCCGCCCGGTCCAACGCCGTCGCGAAGCCGGGTAGCCCACCCGGGTCCACACCCCTGACGAGGTCGAGCTTGTCGCCCTCTTCGAACACGTCCCACAGCACTCCACTGTCCGGTTCGTAGACTGCGCCGATCGCGGAAGTTCCCAGGGGTACGGACGACCTGGCGACCACGTCACCTTCCGAGGCCAGCACCGCGACGGGGCCTGCGCCGTCCCGCGACTCGGCCACCAAAGCCTGCATCTCGGTGGACCAGCGCACGGTCTCACCTCCGCCAAGGTCCCAATCGGCCAGGAAGGCCGGGATCGCGTCGGGGATTCGGCTCCCCGACAGGTTGCGTACGGTCGCCACGACGGTGAGCGCGCCGACGCCGCTCGCATCGCTCGCCTGGGCGACCGCTCTGACCTCGAGGCCAAGCGGACCGAGCGCTTCCAGGTCGTCGAAACGGTATTCCGCACGTGTCGGCTGAACGTCTGTCTCGGACCGTGACGGCGCCCAGTCCGTCTCGATCGCCGGCGCCGAAGACTTGAGGTCGGCCCGCCCGAGAGTCGTCGTGTAGAATCCATCGGAGACGCGGCCAGCCCCCGCGACCGCGATCCCTCCCGCCGGAAGAAGCTCGTCACCATCCCACTCGAATCCGCGGAACGCGGCCACGCGTCCGAACCGGCCGAAATCATTGCCCCCGGCTGCCAGGTTGCCGGCTTCCAGGATCCAGCCTCCGAACAGGTTGGGGGGGCCGTTGACGAGGACCCGGGAAAGTACGATCCCGCCAGAGCGGTCGGTGACCGCTACGCGCACCGTGCGTGTGCCCGATTCCGGGTCGATAGCCAGACCGAGTCGAACCGCTCCCCCCGGATCCAGATAGGGAAGATCTCGGGCTACCGGCGGCCTGCCTTCCGGGATCACCCACGCCTCGCCGCCGGCCCAGGCCGCGCCTCCACGGTTATGGAAGCCCACGTACAGGCTGTCCCGCGTTCGGCGGACGATTGAAGCCTGCAAGAGTCCGCCGGCGAACGCAGCGTTGGCTCGCTGCACGGCAGCGGGAACGTTCAATAGCCCGTAACCGGAGTCGTTGTCCGGCCCCCCCGCGCCGAGATCGTCGGCCGTGTCCAGCAGGATGCGCTTCGCCTCCTCGGGAGCCGCGGACGGTCGCACCTGGAGCACGAGAGCCAGGGCGCCCGACACCTGCGCCACCGAAAACGAGGTTCCGCTCACCGCAAAGCCGGTCAGGCGCGCTGCCGCTCTTCCCGCGGCGCGCACCTCCGGAACCCGGCCGGGGGCGACGAGCTCGGGCTTGAGTCCTCCACCGCACTGAGAGGGTCCGCGGCCGCTGTAGTCGGCGACGGCGAGATTGCCCGGAGTTCCCGTCGTAGCGCCGACGGCCATGCTCCGGAGACCCGGGTCGTCCCGCGCGCCGGGTGGAGTCACCGAACCCGGGGCCGGGCCCGAATTGCCGGATGAAAAGATCACCGCGATTCCGGCGGCTTCTGCCGCGTCGATCGCGTCGTAGAGGATGTCGTTGCAGGCGTCGAAGTTCGCCGCCCCGGCGAAGACACCCCAGCTGTTGTTGATCACATCCGGGGCGTCCGGCGTCGCGGGGTTTCCATCAGGATCGAGGGCCCATTGGTAGGCCTGGAGGAGCACGGAGCGTCTCGTGTAATCGCCGCTCCCGAAGCGCTCGAATACGCGGGCCGCGATCCACTCCGCGCGCGGAGCCGCGCCTGTCACCACGTCGATCGGAGACGACGCGACGATGAGAGTTCCGTCGGGGAACTTCAGCGTGTCTCCCGTAGCGAGGGCCCCGAGCGCGGCTACGGCAACCTGCGTCCCGTGGCCGATCGGGTCCTGTGGAGCCGAGGCCCTGGTGAACGGATCGAACCAGGAGGCCCGCAGGTCGGAGCTCCGGCCCCTCCACCTCGACGAGACCATGGCGTTGGAGCCGTCAACGCCGGAGTCGAAGAATGCGATCGTCGTGCCCTCGCCGGTTACCCCCTGGTCCCATACGGCATCGGCGCCAATCGTCAGCATGGCCTGAGAGGTGTAGCTCGGATCGGCGATGGAAAGGCCCAGTGGCGAGAGACTCACTGGCAGCCGCTCGTCGAGGTAGATGCGCACCACCGACGGATCCGCTGCGAGCGCCATGATCGCAGCCGGGCTCGCCTCCGCCAACACCGCTGGAACCACCCACAGGCGCTCCCTGATTTGGAGCTCCGATCCTGCCCGAGCCGTGGCCGAATCCAGCGAGACCAGCGCGTTCGTGGAACGCACCTGGAGGCGCCGCACAAGGTCGGCAGCGGGTCCAGGTACGGGAGCGGGGGCCGCGTACTGAACGATGATGGATAGAGTATCGTCCGGGACCGCACGTTGCAGGGCCGCACTGAGTGCCGGGGCGACAGGTCCTTCCTCTCCGGACTGCGCCGCCTGCCCCCTCAGTGGTCCAGGCGAACCGAGCACGGCCAGGGCCCCGGCTGTAAGGACGGCGGCCGCCAGGTGGGTCCGTGTTCGACCGCCTCTATGTACCCGCCGCCGTCGAACCTGCGCTCGGAAACCTCTGGTCATGATCCTCCCACGAGAACTCCTACCGGCCTCACCCGAGCCGGACGGCGAGGAACATATGTGCGGCCCTCGTGGATTCCAACCTCGCCCGGGTTGCGTTTCGGTTCTTCTTCGGGTAGCTTGATTTCGGTTTCCGTTCGGTTCCCTATTTGGCCGGCAGGAGAATGAGCGCCATGGCTTTGACGCGAAGGCAGAAGGAAATCCTGGACTTCATCGAGAGCTTCCTGGACACCCGCGGGTACTCTCCGAGCTTCGAAGAGATCGCCGCCTTCTTCCAGTATCGATCCCTGGCCACCGTTCACGAGCACCTCTCGAACCTCGAGGCCAAGGGATACATCCGTAAGAACTACAACGAAAGCCGGTCGATCGAACTCGCGCGCACCGAGATGCGACTGGCGGCCGTGGACCTTCCTCTCCTCGGCACGGTGGCCGCCGGGGAACCAATCGAAGCTGTGGCCGAGAAGGAAGCCATCTCGGTTCCGGAGGACATGGTCTCGGGACCCGTAGCCCACTACGTGCTCCGGGTTCGTGGTGACTCGATGATCGAGGAGCAGATCCGAGACGGCGATTACGTCATAGTGCGGGCTCGCGACACCGCGGACAGCGGCGAGATGGTGATCGCGCTCATCGACGGCGAGAACGCCACGGTCAAGAAGTTCTACCGAGAGGCCGGCGGCATGGTCCGCCTGCAACCGGCGAATCTCACCCTGGAGCCGATGTTCTTCCAGGCCGACCGGGTGACGGTGCAGGGCATCGTCGTCGGCGTCATCCGGAAGTACTAGCGCCGTGCCCTTGCCGATTCCGCGACGGCCGCAGCAGTGCGACGACGGTCCCCGTGCGGGAGAAGGGTCTACGCGGGAGCCATTCCTTGTCGGTCGACGCGTCCACGGCACGTCGACGATCTGGTTCCTGCGGCCCGCGTCACTTCCCGTGCCGGGGCCATGGGACGTCGCGGTTCTCCTGCGCGAGGTCTGATCCCGGGTCTCTCCGGCCCGGGGTCGAAACGCGTTGACACCCGTTTCGACCTCCCGGTAGCTTCCCGCCGTGCATTCCCCGGAAGGATCGCGCTACCGCGCCACGGTACACTACGATGGCTCTGCCTTCGCCGGCTGGCAGGTGCAGCCGCACGTACGCACGGTCCAGGGGGAGCTCGAGTCCGCCCTGACCAGACTCGAGATCCGGGCGCGGGTGATTGGAGCCGGACGCACGGACACCGGGGTCCACGCCGCCGGACAGGAAATGTCGTTCGCCGCGCCCGTCACCTGGACGGCCGCCGAATTGGCTCGCGCCCTGAACTCAGTTCTTCCCGACGAAGTGTGGATCGAGTCGCTGAGGGAAGCCGACGTCGATTTCCACCCCCGCTTTCACGCCACGGGTAGACGCTACGAGTACTTCGTGGCCGCGAACCCCACGGGTCGAGCTCCGAACCGCCGCCGAGGTACGGCTTGGGTGCAACGGACTCCGTTGCTGGAAGCGCTTCGGCGGGCAGCCCGACCGATTCTCGGGAGACACGATTTCGAGAAACTGGCAAAGTCCGGACAACCGCGGGTGGGGACCGTGTGCACGGTGGAGAAGGCCGAGTGGCTTCGTACGCCGCTGGGTGATCTGCGCTTCACCATCGTCGCGGATCGATTCCTCCACCACATGGTACGATATCTCGTGGCGACGATGTTGGAGCAGTGTTGGGGAGACCGGCCGTCCGACGACATAGGCCGAATGCTGGGCCGGTCCGGCGACGCCCGGCCTCCCACTCCGGCAGACGCTCGTGGGCTCTATCTCACGGGCGTTCGCTATCGTGAAGGTTGGAACCGCCCGCCCGGCGTGCCCGGCCTGTGGCCCGTACCCGCGCGTCCTGGCGAGGATCGTGACCACCCGCGCCGTCAGGATCCTGCCGACGGAGAGGAATCGTCGTGACGCGAAGAAGCTGGCGCATCTGGATCCCGGTCTTTCTAGTCGTGGCGTTCCCAGCCGGCTTTTTCCTCGGGTCACGAGTGGACGCCGGTTCGGCGGAGCCCGCCCCGTCGGGAGTTGACCTCGCGAACCGGTCAGCGCGTCCGGAGACGTCGATCCTGCGGACAGCAGGCCCGGCGGATCCCATCGACGCTCCGACGGCGGCGAACCGACAGGAGAGTCCGGAGAGCCGGCGGTTCACGCCGATCGTGGATGCGGCGCGGCGCGTCGCACCGTCTGTCGTCAGCATCAGCATCCTGAGAGTGAGCCAGTCGGGACCCCGCAGCCTGTTCGAGGACTTCTTCGGACGGACACAGCCGCGGTCTCGCTTGCGGAGGTCGTACGGATCCGGGTTTGCCATCGATCACACGGGTCTTCTGATCACGAACGAACACGTGGTCCGAGGCGCAGACTCGATCGTCGTAACCGACTCCCAGGGGCGAGTGCACCCCGCCGCCGTGGTCGGGGCCGACGAATTGACCGACATCGCGGTACTGCGGATCGAGGAGGACAGGGTACCTCCCGCACCGCTCGGAACCTCGTCCGATCTCATGGTTGGTGAGCCGGCGATCGCGATCGGGAATCCGTTCGGCTACCTGCTGGCCAATGCCGAGGCGACGGTCACGGCCGGGGTGATCTCCGGCGTGGGCCGTGACATACGCTCGGCCGACGAACGTCAGACCCTTTTGGCCGACATGGTGCAGACCGATGCCTCCATCAACCCCGGTAATTCGGGGGGTCCTCTCGTGAACGCGGACGGGCAGGTCATCGGTGTCAATTCGTCCATATTCTCCCGCTCGGGCGGATCCGAGGGCCTGGGGTTCGCCATACCAATCGACCGGGCACTTCGCATAGTCGGCGAGCTCAGGGACTTCGGCCGCATCCGGCGACCGTTCGTGGGTGTGGACCCGATGGCAGTCGAGTCCGACACCCTGCTGTTCTCCGAGACACTCATCCGCCGGGTGGCGCCGGGGTCTTCGGCGGCCGGGGCGGGGCTCGAGCCAGGCGACATTCTGGTCGCCATCGACGGGCGACCGGTCGCAAGTCCGCTCGACTGGGAGGTGGGTCTGCTGGATGCGGGCGTCGGTTCCGAGATCGAGGTGGCCTACCGGCGTGCTGGGAGTGAGCGGGAGGCCCGGCTGCTCATCGAGGAGTTGCCGTCCGAATCGGCCGAGAGGCTCCAGGTCCTTGCCGGATTGGAGTTGATAACCCTCGACCCTCAGATCGCGGTCGAGCGTCGCCTCGAAGTCGAGGCAGGTGCGATGATCACCCGAATCTCCCAACGAAACGCGGCTTACACGGGAATGCGGGACGGAGACGTGATCGTAGAGATCAATCGCCGACCGGTGGCCTCGGCCGAAGACGTCGCCGACCTCTTCCAGTATTACTCTGGACGTAGTAGCATCCGGGTCAGCGTATACCGGAGCGGGAAGATCTACATTACCACCTTCTACGTACAGTGATTTGTCAGCCACACAGAGTCGTTATCCGCATCCGCTGATCGAACGCTACGCGTCAGCGGAAATGGCCGATGTCTTTTCACCGGCCCGGCAGGCACGTGTCTGGCGGGACCTGTGGATCGCGCTCGCCGAGACGGAGCGAGACCTGGGTGTCGACGTTCCCGAAGAGGCAATCACGGCGATGCGCGCGGCCCGCGACGAGGTCGATCTGGCTCGCGTATCAGAACTCGAGGCGGACCTGCGCCATGACGTGATGGCCCACGTCCACCATTTCGGGGAACTTGCCCCCGCCGCGAGGGCCTACCTTCACCTCGGCGCCACGAGCTGCTTCGTCACCGACAACGCCGGCCTCATCCAGCTACGCGAAGGCCTGGAAATCGTGCGCTCCCGCGTGATCGCGGCGATCGCGGCGCTCGCAGGTTTCGCCGATCGTTGGAAAGAACTCCCCACCCTCGGATACACGCACTGGCAGCCGGCCCAGCCCACGACGGTCGGCAAACGGGCCACCCTGTGGCTGCAGGACCTGCTGCTCGACCTGCAACAGGTCGACGCAGTCCTCGGCGAGCTGCGGTTCCGTGGGGCCCGGGGCACCACAGGTACCGAGGACTCGTTCCTCGAACTCCTCGGCTCCGGGGCGAAGGTCGACGAACTGAACGACCGCCTGGCCGCGCAGTTCGGCTTCGTGGGGACGTATGACGTGGTCGGTCAGACGTACCCACGAAAGGTCGACCACAGGGTACTGGCGGTCCTGGCGGGAATTGGAGCGAGCACCGCCAAGTTCGCCGGGGACGTACGGCTTCTTCAGAGCTTCGGCGAGCTCGAGGAGCCGTTCGGGAGCCGTCAGGTTGGCTCGTCCGCCATGCCGTACAAGCGCAACCCGATGCGCTCCGAGCGGGTCTGCGCCCTCGCGCGCCACCTGTGCGCCCTCGAGATCGACGCCTCGTGGACGGCGTCGGTGCAAGGGCTCGAACGGACCCTCGACGACTCCGCGAACCGGCGGATCGCGATCTCGGACGCGTTCCTGTGCGCCGACGCGATTCTGCAGATCGTGGGCAACGTGGCCTCGGGATTGGTGGTGCACGAGGCAGTAATCGGCGCGCGACTGGCCCGCTCCCTGCCCTTCCTGGTCGTGGAGCGGGTCCTCATCGCGGGCGTCGCCAAGGGCGGTGACCGACAGGACCTACACGAGCGGCTTCGCCGGCACGCCATGGACGCCCGCACCCGTCTCGACGATGGCGCGTCCGAAAATGACTTCTTCGATAGAGTGGCGGCGGATGCCGCCGTGGATCTCACGATGGGGGAGTTGAAGCGGCTGGCCGATCCGTCGGCCCTCGTCGGCCGGGCCCCGGAGCAGGTGGAGAGTCTGCTTCGCGACCGGGTGGATCCATTGCTGGCGGCAGCGAAGCCCGGTGACCTGGATCCGAGCGAGCTGCGCGTCTGAACGGGCCTGAACCTGCATGAAAGGACGGAGTGACACGAATGTCGGCGGTTGAGAGAACCGACCTCCCGTTTCCCCTTCTGCGGCAGGGCAAGGTGCGGGAGATGTACGACCTCGGGGATCACTTGCTCCTCGTGGCCAGCGACCGGATCAGCGCGTTTGACGTGGTGATCCCGCAGCCGATTCCGGACAAAGGGACGGTCCTGACGCAGATGTCTGATTACTGGTTCAACCGCACGGGTCACATCGTGCGGAACCACTGCGTGAGCGCCGATCCCGATCGAATCATCGAGATCGAGCCGCAGCTTGCCGATACGCGCGACTCCTGGGCCGGCCGTGGCATGCTCGTGATGCGCGCCGACCCGTTCCCCGTCGAGTGCGTCGTCCGCGGTTTCATCACGGGATCCGCCTGGAAGGAGTATTGCGCCGCTGGAACGCTGGCCGGCGAACCGCTGCCCGAGGGACTGGTCGAGGCGCAGCAGCTCGAGGAGCCGATATTCTCACCAGCGACGAAGGCCGACGAAGGTCACGACGAGAACATCACCTTCAGCCATGTCAAGAGTGTGTTGGGCAGCAAGGTCGCCGAATTCCTGAGGCAAACGAGCCTGGATCTGTATCGATACGCCCGTGATCACGCGCGGCGGAACGGAATCATCATCGCGGATACCAAGTTCGAGTTCGGCACATCGCCCATGGGTGAGCTTCTCTTGATCGACGAGGCGCTTACGCCGGACTCGTCCCGGTTCTGGCCCGAGAGCGAGTACGAGCCGGGGCGGACACCGCCTTCGCTGGACAAGCAGCCGGTGCGCGACTACCTGGAAGAGCGCGTGCGGGCCGGCGAGTGGAACCGGCAGCCACCGGCGCCCGACCTGCCGGGAACCGTGGTGTCGGCGACGACGGACAGATACCGCGAAGCCTACGAACGAATCACTTCCGACCCCCTTCCGGAGTTCTGATGCCGGGCGAGAACCGCAAGACCCTGCCCACGTGGCGGGACGATGACAGACTGCGGGACGAGTGCGGCATCTTCGCGATCAGCGGAATCGACAGGGCGGCCGAACTGACGTTTCTCGGGCTCTATTCCCTCCAGCACCGGGGACAGGAATCCGCCGGTATCGTGGCGATCGATGACGAAGGGACCGCTCGATCGCACAAGGGGATGGGACACGTGAGTGAAGCGTTCGACGACGCCATCCTCGCCGACCTTCCCGGCGACCTCGCGATCGGCCACGTGCGCTACTCGACCGCTGGCAGCTCGAGCCTTCGCAACGCCCAGCCGGTGCTCGTCAACTACCGCCACGGCAGCATGGCCCTGGCGCACAACGGGACCCTGACGAACGCCGGCGAGCTGAGTGATCGACTGACCAACGAGGGAGCCATCTTTCAGACGGAGAGCGACTCGGAGGTCGTGATCCATCTGATCGCCCGATCGAGGCGAGACGTGCCGGACCACCAGGTCGATGACGCACTGTCGCAGATCGTGGGAGCGTTTTCGCTCATCCTGACGGTGGGCCGAACGCTCTACGTAGCGCGGGATGCCCGGGGTTTTCGGCCGCTGGTGCTCGGACGCCTCGGCGACGCGGTGGTCGTGGCCTCCGAGACGTGTGCGCTGGACATCATCGGCGCCGAGTACGAGCGCGACGTCCAACCCGGCGAGGTCCTGCGAATCGAGGACGGGGAGGTCCAGAAACTCCGTCCGCTCGAGCCCGAAGCTCACTCTCCATGCCTGTTCGAGCTGGTCTACTTCGCGCGCCCTGACTCACGCATCTGGGGCTGCAGCGTGGACCGGGCCCGGCGGGCGTTCGGGCGGCAGCTCGCCCGCGAGCATCCGGCGGACGCGGACTGCGTCTTTGCGGTACCCGATTCATCGAACTCTGCGGCACTGGGTTTCTCCGAAGAGTCCGGTCTTCCGTTCGAGCTGGCGCTGATCCGCAATCACTACGTCGGACGCACGTTTATACATCCGGGCCAGGCCGGGCGGGACTTCAGGGTCCGGGTCAAGTACAACCCGGTCACCGAGCTCATCGACGGCCGTCGCGTGGTCGTCATCGACGACTCGCTGGTGCGTGGCACTACGAGCCGGGGCCTGGTGACTCTTCTCAAGGAGGCCGGCGCCCGTGAGATTCACTTCCGCGTGGCCTCGCCGCCGATCGTTGCGCCATGCTATTACGGCATTGACATGCCGACGCGGGAGGAGTTGATCGGCTCGACTCACACCGTGGATCAGATACGCGATCACCTCGGTGTGGATTCGCTGGGCTACCTGTCACTCGACGGTATGCGAGCCATGGTCGAGGAGTACGGCCCGTTCTGCGAGGCCTGCTGGACGGGAGACTACCCTGCCCCGCTGGTGGACCTCGAAAACGGAGCCGTCGTCGGGAGTCGAACACCCTGAGGATCCCTTACTCTCTATCTCC
>JABDQB010000126.1 GCA_013042495.1 Gemmatimonadota bacterium | reverse complement strand
CGTCTTCCCACGTGTCCCGCACCGCCTTGAACTCGTCCACCTGGGTGGTGACCGAATCCTGCATCGCGGTAAACTGGTCGAAGAGAGCCTGTTTCTCGCGATCGAGGCGGCCTTCCACGCCCTCGAGTTGCTCGAACTCCTCGTACTTCGACATGTACTCGCGCGTGCCACGGGACCGCGGATCCATGCCCTGCATTTCCTCGGAGAGGATCTGCATCCGGTCGCGGGCCTCGGACCACTCGGCCTCCTTCTCGCGCCACTCTTCCTGCAGCGCGCGAATCTCGGCGAACGTGGCCAGCATTGCTTCCGGGATCTCCGGCTTCGGCGTCGCCGCTTCCCGGTCAAGAGCGTCGAAGACCGAGTCGCGGTCGAAGGGGTAGAAGAAGACCTCGAGATTAGACTGCGGCATCGGGCCGTCCGCGCCCTCTGCGAGGACCTGCACGGTCACCTCGGAGCCTCCGCACGCACCGAGTGTGATCGCGGCGCCAATGATCAGGAATGAACTACGCTTGCCTCGCATCCGGGTCTCCACGTTGGTTGAGCGGTGATTCTCGCCTCGCGACGGGCAAATCTACCGGCCGTCACCCTGATTTTCAAACACATTCTCCCCGTGTTGGATTCCCACACGACGAAAGGGGCCTCCAACTGGAAGCCCCCGGTGGCGTCACTTCGCCTGTTCAGTCGCCGAACGGCTCCGGCGGGTTACTCGTAAACGATGTCGTCCAGAAGGTATTGCCTGGGGTCCACCTGCCGCCCTTCGACCAGCACCTCGTAGTGGAGGTGCGGCGCCGTAGCCAGTCCGGTCTTTCCTACCTCACCCAAAAGATCGCCGCGGTCGACCCGCTCACCGCGCGCCACCTGGATGCTCCCGGCGTGCGCGTAACGCGTCTTGTATCCGAACCCGTGGTCGATTTCGACCGTCTTGCCGTAGCCCACCTTCGTGCCGGCGTACGTGACCGTACCGCTTGCCGAAGCCAGGATCGGCGTCCCGGCGAGCGCCGAGATATCGAGCCCGGGGTGCGGGCGGTTGACCTGAAGGACCGGGTGCATGCGGCTCTGGCTGAAGCTGGAGCTGATCCACGATTCTTCGGCCTGCACGGGCTTGATCGAGGGACGGGACAGGAAGACCTGGCGATGCATCTCGACCGAGTCCGCGGCTTCTTCGATCGAGCTTCCCAGAAGATCCAGCCTGCGCATCAACAGTTCGGCGTCGTATGCCGTGGCATAGGCACGCTCGGCCACCTGAGGTGATACGGCGAGGAACTCCTCTCGCTCGGCGGCCTCGGGAAGCGGGCCACCGACTCCCACGGCCCGGATGTCGTCATCGAGGTCTGGAAGCCCGGCCAGGAGCCTGAACTTCTGCTCCTGCTCGGAAAGCTCGTCGACTGTGCTGGCGAGCGTACCGACCTGGGTCTCGACCCTGCCGAGGTTGTCCGTCAGATGACGATTCTCGAGCCGGAGACGAACCAGCTCCGCCTCGCGCGCGCCGTCAAATCCGAGGCTGACGACGAAGGCGATCGTGACCAGCCCGGCGGCCACGGCTGCCAGTGCCGCCAGCCGCACCACGCGGCGCGACACGCGCATGGTGCGAATGCGCCCGCCGCCGTCAGGCATGATCTGAACCGTCCAGTGGGCGGGTGAGTCGTGCCCAGTGCCGGTGGATCCGTGTGACATATTTTTCCGTACCCTGCTATCCGTTGCAGATCGGCCGGTCTCACCGGCCCATCCCGCCCATTCGACTCCCCCTGCCCGAGTCTCCAGCAAGACGCGGGCCTCGACGCACGAAAACACGGCAATACGCCGAAATAGCGTAAGTGCATGCGCAAGGAAAGTTTGGCTTCGGCTCCGATGAAACGGACGGATCCGAGCGGGACGGGGGCACACTAATTCAGGCCGGGAGATGGTGTCAAGCGCGACCGATCAGCCGCCGTCCCGCTCCTTCTCGATCCGGGGGAACAGAACGGTGTCCCATGACTCCGGAAGGAGGGTCGGAAGCTCAGCCGTAAGGTCAGCCAGAGAGGGCAGTTGGTCGCCGCCGAGGCGTTTCCAGATCTCGCCGGCCTTCGTCGGAATGAAGGGACTCAGGACGACGGCCGTGGTTCCCAGACCGCGCACCAGCGCTGCCAGCACGTCGTCCAGGCGGGCTTCCTGCGTCGGGTCTTTCGCCAGCTTCCACGGCTGCTCCGAGTCGATGAAACCGTTGGCGGCCCGGACGATGGACATGGCCGCGTCCAGGCCGTCGTGCAACCTGTGTTCGCGCATCGCCTTACCGTATGCGTCGACGGCCGAATCGATGTGGGCGTCCAGCCCGGTATCAGCGGTGCGGCTGACGACTCCGTCCCGGTACTTGCGCGACATGCTCACGGTACGGTTGAGCAAGTTGCCGAGGTCGTTGGCGAGATCGGAATTGTAACGCTCGTCGAACTGCTGCAGAAACGCGTCCACGGACGCGAAATCCCGGTCACGATCCCAGGGAATCTCGCGCAACAGGAAGTAGCGGAACGCGTCCGGGCCGTTCCGTGCGACCAGCTGGTCGAGGTCGAGCAGGGCCGCCTCTGACTTGGAGAGCTTGCCGCCTCCAATCTTCACGAAACCGTGGCCCCACACCGTTTCGGGAAGCTCCAAACCGGCCGACATCAACATCGCCGGCCAGATGACGCAGTGGAAGCGCGTGATGTCCTTTCCGATGACGTGCAGAGCCGCGGGCCACCAGTCGCCGAAACCGTCCGCCGGATAGCCGATTGCCGAGATGTAGTTGGGCAGAGCGTCGAACCACACGTACACGGTGTGTCCCGGCTCGTCGGGGAAGGGAACGCCCCATCCCACCCGCGAGCGCGAAGCCGAGATGTCATCCAGCCCACCCTCCAGGAGACGGAGGATCTCGTTCCGTCGGCTCTCCGGCTGGATGAACTCCGGGTTCGATTGGACGTGTTTGATCAGCCGATCACGATAGGCGGAGAGGCGAAAGAACCAGTTCTCCTCTTCCGTCCATTCGATCTCGCGCGATCGGTGAATCGCACAGCGTCCGTCCTCAAGCTCCGCCTCGCGCTTGAACGCTTCGCACCCGGAGCAGTAGTAGCCCTCGTACCGGTCCCGGTAGAGGTCCCCGGTATCACGAATCCTGCGGACCAGAGCCTGCACGGCCTGCGAGTGTCGCGGTTCCGTGGTCCGTATGAAATCGTCGTGCGAGATGTTCAGGCGCTGCCAGACATCCTGGAAGCGCGCCGCAAGCTCGTCCACCAGCTCCTGCGGCGAACGACCCTGTGCCGCTGCCTCCTGCGCTACCTTCTGCCCGTGCTCGTCCATGCCGATCACGAAGTGGACGTCCTCGCCCATCAACCGACGGAAACGGGCTACCACATCGGCGCCCACCTTCTCGTAGGCATGCCCGATATGCGGATCACCATTGGAGTAGTCGATGGCTGTCGTCAGGTAGTATCGGGACACGGAGCGATGCCTCGGTTTGCTGCGAAAGAAGATGGGCTCAGTCGGGTGATTCCGCCCGGCCACGGCCTTTCCTGACGGTCACGGTCTCGGACTTGAGGTCATCCAGCCCGACCGTCCGAGTTTCGCCTTCCCGGCCCCGCAAAGAGATGGTCTCCCGGAACAGATCCCAACCCGTAACCTCTTCCTGTCCCCGGCTCGTTTCCAGTCGCTTTCCGACCTTCGGAAAACGCTTCCGGGCCTGGACGTACTGCTCGTGCTCGTAGCGCAAGCAGGACATCAGCCGTCCACACGCGCCGGATATCTGGGCGGGGTTGAGGGAAAGACCCTGGTCCTTGGCCAGTTGCAGGGTCACGGGCTCAATCTCGGGAAGCCACAGCCGGCAGCAAAGCTCGCGCCCGCAGCGTCCGATCCCGCCCAGGCGTTTGGCCTCGTCACGGACGCCGATCTGCCGAAGCTCGATGCGCGTCTTGAACGTTCGGGCCATCTCCTTCACCAGCGTCCGGAAGTCCACGCGCTTCTCGGCGGTGAAGTACACGGTGAGCTTGTTCCGATCCCACTGCCACTCGGCCTCGCTCACCTTCATCTTCAGGCGATGACGTTGCACCAGGGCCCGAGTGCGTGACCTGATTTCCGCCTCGCTCTCGTCCAGCCTGAGCCGGCGTTCGACGTCGGCAGGGGATGCTCGTCGGAGGACCTTGCGAGCCGGTGGGACTACGGGGCCGTGGTGCGCGTGATCGCACCCGCCTTCGCAACTGTGTTTCTCACCGTTCACCGCCCGCCGGATCCACCCCAGGTCCTGGCCCCGATCGGCCTCTACGATTACGTACTCGTTGGCCTCGAGCGGGACTTCGCCCCTGTAGCTGTAGTAGTCGGAGCGAACACCCCTGAACATCACCTGGGCGATCTGGAATACCCTGCTGCTTCCGCTTGCCGCGGACCCCAATTCGGAAATGGGGCGTGGAGCCGGGTGGGACGGCACCGGGCGGCTGGTCCCGCTGCGTCCGTTGGATATGGGGCGTGGGCTCGATCGCCCGCGCCGGCCACTCGGCCGACGCCTATCTTCAGCCATCCGCGCCCGGCTCCTCGAAAGCACCCATGGCGTAGAACTTCGCCCGGCGCGCTTCAACGAGTTGTGGCGCGTTCAGCCCGTCGAGTTCCGCGAGATGCCTTATGAGAGCCTCGCGCAGCGCCTGCGCCGCTCCTTCGGGGTGCAAGTGAGCGCCGCCCGGGGGCTCTTTCACGACTTCGTCGATGATACCCGAGTCAGCCAGGTCCGACGCCGTGAGCTTCAGCGCCTCGGCCGCATCGGAGGCCATGTCCCGGCTCCGCCACAGGATGGCCGCGCAGCCTTCAGGGGAAATCACCGAGTAGATCGCATTGTCCAGCATGAGAACGCGGTCCGCCACGGCGATGCCGAGAGCGCCGCCGCTTCCCCCTTCTCCGATGATCGCGGAGACGATCGGTACGCCGAGTCCGGCCATGACGAACAGGTTCCGGGCGATGGCCTCGGCCTGGCCTCTCTCTTCCGCACCGATTCCCGGATAGGCGCCCTGCGTGTCGACCAGCGTGATCACCGGGCGGCCGAACTTCTCCGCCATGAGCATCAGTCGCTCGGCCTTCCGATAGCCCTCGGGATGCGGCGACCCAAAGTTCCGCCGCAGGTTTTCCTTCATGTCACGGCCCTTTTGCTGGCCGATGATCATTACGGATCGTCCATCGAGGGTCGCCCAACCCCCGACCATGGCCGGATCGTCTCGGAACTTCCGGTCACCGTGCAACTCCACGAAGTCGTCGCACATCATCCGGATGTAATCGAGCGTGAACGGACGCTCCTGGTGACGCGCCAGCTGCACGCGATCGTACCGCGTCGGTTCGACCGGCTCCGAGTTTTCGATACGCCTCTCCAGTTCGAGCATCTCGCCGCTGACGTCTATTCCTCGCTCCTGGGCGAGGGTGCGCAGCTCCTCGAGGTGCTTCTTCATCTCCGACTGTCCTGCCTGCGTCGTTTCGCTCATCCCTCTATCCGCGGATCAGGTGTACTCGCTCCCTGCCCAGCAGAGCCCTGAGGTCCGCGAGCAGTGTCGCAGACGGCGCGACCTTGAGCGAGCTCGAAGCGAGCATCGGGGGCTCGACCCCGTTGCCCTCCGCGTGCCACCTGAGGTAAAGGGCCCCGTCTCCCGGTGCCGATGCCAGCACCTCGCGCACGTTCGTGAACTCGCCCGGGTGCGCCTCGTCCCCCTCGCGGAGCTCGATGCACACGGCGATCCCACCACTCGCGTCCATGCCTTTGAGCAACTGGACCGAATCGACAAAGATGGGGGGATTCTCTTCATCTCGCGAGTTTCCGGACACCTGGCCCTCGATCAAAACCGGCGCATCCTCGGCGAACAGCAGCTTCGTCTCCTGCCACACATCGCCAAAGACCATCGCCGCCGCCGTACCGTGGAAGTCCTCGACGATGAGCTTGCAGTATTCCTTCCCGCTGCTGCGACCGACGTTGACGCTCATCGACGTTACCACGCACGCGAGTTCCACGCGGCGATCCCTGAGTTCGGGCACCGTCGCCGTATTGGCTTCCAGCGCGAACATCTCGACCAGGTCACGGTAGCGCTCGAGGGGGTGACCCGAGATGTAGAATCCGAGAACGGCCTTTTCGTCCTTCAGTCGCTCGGCCTCGGTGAGGGGTGCCGTCCTCGGCAACTGCGGGTCCCGGCGTTCCACCGAGTCGGCTGAACCGAACAGCGACTCCTGCCCCGTGTCGTGCTCGCGCTGCCGGAGCTGCGCCTCGGACAGAACGGTCTCGAGTGCGGCTTTCATCGCGCCGCGCTCCCCGAACTCGTCCAGCGCTCCCGAAGAGATCAGGCACTCGAGGACGCGCTTGTTGTTGAGTCGCAGGTCGATGCGCTGGCAGAAGTCGAACAGCGATTCGAACGGTTTGTCCTCGCGCGCCTCCGTGATGGACCGGATGGCCGACTCTCCGACTCCCTTGATGGCCCCCAGACCGAACCGAATCCGCCGATCGTCCACGACGGTGAACTTGTACCGCGATTCGGTGACGCTTGGCGGCAGGACTTCGAGCTCCATCGCCCGGGCGGTGGTGATGTACCGCACGACCTTGTCCGTGTTGTCGATGATGGAGCTGAGGAGCGCCGCCATGAACTCGGCCGGGTAGTGCCTGCGGAGCCACGCCGTGCGGTACGAGATCAAGGCGTACGCCACCGAATGCGCCTTGTTGAATCCATATCGGCCGAACGTCCGGATGAGGTCGGCGATCTCGGCGGCTTTCCGCTTCGGCGTCCCTCTCTCGATCGCCCGCTTCTGGAATTCATCCAGGACCTTCTTCGTCAGAGCGGCGTCCTTCTTTCCGACCGCCTTCCGGAGCACGTCGGCTTCGGAGAGAGAGAATCCGCCCAGCACGTTGGCGACGCGCATCACCTGCTCCTGGTAGGTAATCACGCCGTACGTCGTATCAAGCACTTCCGCGAGCTCGGGGACCGGATACTCTACCGGCTCGAAGCCTCGCTTGCGCTTGATGAACACGTCCGTCATGCCCGTATCCAGCGGCCCTGGACGAATCAGCGCGTTCACCGCGATCAGGTCGTCGAACCGGTCGCACCGCATGGCGCGAAGCTTCTCGGTGGCGAGCGAGGACTCGAACTGGAACACGCCAGGGGTGCCACCCGTCGCGAGCATCTCGTACACGCCGGGATCGTCCAGTCCGATTTCATCCCAGTCGATATCCACCCCATGTCGCCGGTGGATGGCTCCCTCGGCATCGTGGATCACCGTGAGCGTTCTAAGGCCGAGGAAATCCATCTTGAGCATCCCGGCCTTTTCGAGTGCCACCATGTCGTACTGGGTGATGACCTGGCCGCCGTTCTTCGCGTCCCGGCACACGGGCACGTACTCGTCCAGCGGTCCGGGGGCGATCACGACGCCGGCCGCGTGGACCGAAGCATGTCTCGAAAGGCCCTCGATGGCCCTGCCGTAGTCCAGGAGCTGGTGGGCCCGCGGGTCTCTCTTGTAGAGGTCCTTCAGTTCCTTGACCTTCTCCACCGCCTCGCCGATCGACAGCGAAAACCCGGGGGAGTTGGGAATCAACTTGGCCAGCTTGTCCTGCTCCACAGGCGTGAATTCCAGCACGCGCCCCACGTCGCGCACCGCGGCCCGGGCCTGCATGGTCCCGAAGGTGATGATCTGGCCGACGGAATCCGAGCCGTATTTCTCGCGCACGTAGTCGATGATCCGGCCGCGACGTTCGTAGCAGAAGTCGATGTCGATGTCCGGCATCGACACGCGCTCGGGGTTGAGAAAGCGCTCGAACAGAAGGTCGAACTCGAGCGGGTCCACGTCGGTGATCCGGAGAGCGTAGGCCACGATCGAACCGGCCGCGGATCCTCGACCGGGACCGACCGGGATGTCCAGTTCGCGCGCAGCGCGGCAGAAATCCCAGGTGATCAAGAAATACCCGGCGTATCCCGTCTTCGCGATCACCCCGAGCTCGTAGTCCAGGCGCTCGCGCACTTCATCGGGCAGCGGATCTCCGAAGCGTTCAAGCGCGCCCTCTTCCGCCAGGTGACGCAGGTGCGCTATGTCGTCCGCGAATTCCGGCGGAACGGGGAAGCCCGGGAGATGGTGCTTCTTCTCGAACCGGATCCCGCAGGACTCTGCGATGGCCACCGTGTTGGACATCAATTCCGGGCGATCGGGGAACAGCTCGGCCATCTCGTCGGCCGACTTGAAGTAGGACTCCTCGCCGTCGAACGAGAGCCGGTTGGGGTCGCTCTTCAGCACCCCCGTGCCGATGCACAGAAGCGTGTCGTGCATGTCCGCGTCTTCGCGGCGCAGGTAGTGCGCATCGTTGGTCAGGACGACCGGGAGTCCGAGCTCATCGGAGAGCTGAAACACCCCGGCGTTGACCTCGTCCTGGCCCTTGATGCCGTGGTCCTGCACCTCGAGGTAGTATCGATCGGGAAAGGTGCGGGCGTAGAACTCCGCGGCCTCTTTGGCCCGGTCGTAACGGCCGAACTGGAGGTTCTTCGCCACTTCACCCGAGAGACACGCGCTGAGCACGATCAATCCCTCGTTATGCTCCGCGAGGATCTCGTGATCGAGGCGAGGTTTGCGGTAGAAACCTTCCGTGTATCCGCGGGACGAGAGCCGGACGAGGTTCCGGTAGCCTGTCAGGTCGCGGGCCAGGACCACGAGATGCGCGTATTCGGCCGGGGCGTCCTTGGGTCTCTCCTTCTGCCGCCGATCGCCGTACGCGACATAGGCCTCGAAGCCGATGATCGGCTTGATCTTCTTCTTCCTGGCCTTTTCCTGGAACTCCCAGGCCCCGTGCAGGTTGCCGTGATCCGTGATAGCGAGGGCCGGCATGCTCATGGAGACGGCCTGGCCGATCAGGTCGTCGATCCGATTGGCCCCGTCGAGGAGCGAATACTCACTATGGCAATGAAGATGAACGAAAGACATCAGATA
>JABDQB010000379.1 GCA_013042495.1 Gemmatimonadota bacterium | reverse complement strand
CAATCGATGTTGCCAAGCCTTGGATCTTCGGGTAAGCCGGAGACGGGGGTCGCCTGCAGGTCCCGCAGGCGTCTCACGGAAAGGCCAATGGCTCCCCTCGTACGGCTCCGACCGTCAATCGACGGTTTGATCCGCACTCCGGCCAGCTTGAGCTCCCGCTCGGCGAGTTCGGCAATCGGGGGATAGCTCGGATACTGAATCAGGAGCATCCAATCTCGATTCGGACCCAGCGCCACCGAGGGTGTGGGCAACACGTCCACGACGTCGACGATGGCCTGGTCGGGGACCTGGTACGCGGTTTCCGTAGTGGACTGCGCTTGAGCGACCTGCGAGAGAACCAGCGCGAAGCAAAGGCTGAGAAGAAGCAGCGCGATGCGGCCGGGACGGACGGCCGCGGGTACATGGAGCCGCATGAGACCTCTCCGGATCGGGCGGGACAAGCGCCTGACTGTCAAACAGGGCCCGCAAAATATGCACGGATGGGGCCAGAGGCGACCCGGGAGCGGTGCAGGAGTGATCCAGGGTGCGGCGGGTCGTCAATCCCGGCGAGGATTCGCCGGTTCCAACAACGCTGCGATCAGCGCCAGGGGTACGTCCAGCGGTGCTGAATCCGACATTCCGTCCCATCCATAGACGAGGCGTAGGGTCGATATGTCACGGAGAGGAGTGATCTAGCGTCACTCACGACGGGCTCGGAGCAGCCCGAATCGACCAGGCCCGAGGGTGGGGCATCGACGGTTTGTGCGGTCCGCCCTATCCGAAGAGGTCTTCAGCCGTCGTCGCGCGTTCCACACGATCCGCCACCGCGTCTGCCGTAGCCTCCGCCGGCAGGTACCGCCTGTACATCGCCGCGATGCTCTTCAGCATGCCCAGGTACGGATCGAACTCTGGTGTCGTGGAGGCCGCCTCCGAATCGATCCAGGCAATCGGAACGCGGGTGATCGAGCCTGACCGGCGCAGCTCGGTCTTGATCAGGAGCTCCACGTCGAAAGCGAACTGGTGCTCGCTGAGGCCGGGCAGGATTTCGAGGACGGCATCCGCTCGCCAGGCTTTGAAACCACACTGGGTGTCCGTGATGCCGCCGAGCAGCGGGAGCATCTGCTTCCAAAGAGCTATGAATTTCTTGCCTCGCTCGTTGCGCGCATCTCCCTTCACGACCACCGATTCCGGCTCGCGCCTGGATCCGATGGCCGCATCGCTGCCGCCCAGCAAGATAGGCTCGATCAGTAAACCCAGTTGTCCAAGGTGCGTGGAGAGATCGGCATCGGTGAACGCGATGATGTGGTCGGACGGACCTTGCTCGCTTGCGGCTGTCCACATTCCGAATTGGATCGATCCGCCCTTGCGGCTGTCATCCGTGGACTCGAGGCCCTCGATGGCGGGAGAGTCGCCCCGGATCGCGCTTTCCAGGAACAGCACCCGGACAGGGGCGCGGGCGGCTCGCTCCCTCAGTATTTCCTGCGCCGCCCTGCCGCTCCCGTCAGGGCACCCATCGTCCACGGCGATGAGTCGCCACGTAAACGAATGCAGGCCACCGAACAGCCACTCGAGCTGTTCGATCTTGCGGATCAGGAAGTCTTCGCCGTGTACGTTCTGCTCCAGGGGAAGGATGCGCTCATGCTCTCTGTACATGGCGAACACGACCGTCACTCGAAGCGGCACAGCTCCGGCCTCGCGGGTCTCGCATCGCATCCGCTCGATGTGCTCCAACGCCTGCCGCGATCTTGCCAGTTTGGCGGCCAGGTGAACACCCAGTGGGACCTCGTCCCGGCGACGGAGCAGCGTATCCTGGAGCCGGTCCAGATCGCCCGCCGCGGGACAGGCGGACAGGAAGCGCTCGGCGGTGCGACGCGAGAAGTCCAGGTGCCCGGCCTCGCGAAGGTCAAGTCCCCGGGGGGCCCCTTTGATCGCCTCGCTGACGGCCGCCGCCCAGGCCTCGGTCACTCTGCGCTCCCGTCGGCATTGACCCGCACCGCGACCACTCCGATCATTGCGAAGAAGAACCCGTTCATGGTTTGCCCCCGTGACTGCAGACCCAAGGGTACTGTACCCGGCCGCGGCCGACCAGATTGCCTGGTTTCCTGGCTCGACCGAGAGCGGATGCACACCCGCACAATTACGGATAGCAGAAGCCGCCATCGGACATAAGTTTGCCCGCACTTCGCAGGCACTGGAGACGCGCCCGGTCCGGGCGGCCTTTCAGGCTTCGACAGGTCCTACGACCCCCTCGGAGGATCGATGGGCATCAAAGAGAAGTCCCCCGGCCGCGGTCGGAGCGTCGGCCTCTGGGTGCTGGCGTTCTTTCTCATGCTTTCGGCCGGAGTGTATCAGCGTTACACGGGCCCCACCTACAAGCTGCGGGGTTCGTATACGGTCGACGAGCAGGTGATCAAGTATCGCCTCGTGCGCTCGGCGTACTCGACGGCGGACACGGCTGTGGTGATTCCTGCTCCCGCCGGCGTCGCCGGAGACCTGCTCTACCGGCGGTATCCGACGGACGACGAATTCACGAGGGTTCCCCTGGTGAGGCGAGGCGGCGAGCTGGCAGGCGCCCTCCCCGCTCAACCGCCGGCCGGGAAGCTGGAGTATCACCTCGAGCTGATGACTCCGGCCGGCCCCGCCGTAGCTCCCGACACGGGGGAGAATGCCGTAATCCGTTTCAAGGGCTGGGTACCGGCGTGGGTCCTGATCCTCCACATTTCCTTCATGTACTTCGGTGTGCTCGTGGCCTGGCGGGTAGGCCTCGGCGCGCTGTTGTCGGGGCAGGGAATCGCGAAGCTCAGCTGGACCGCCCTGATCCTGTTCACGGTCGGAGGACTCCTGCTCGGCCCATGGGTCCAGAAGTACGCGTTCGACGACTGGTGGACCGGTATTCCTTTTGGCTGGGACCTGACCGACAACAAGACGCTGGTGATGTGGCTGGCCTGGTTGTTTGCGCTTGTCGTTATCGGCTGGAGCGCAAGGCGGGATGCGGCGGAGGGAGGAACTGCTGGCGAAAAGAAGGCCCGGCTGGCGGTAGTGATCGCCGCGATCGTGACCGTCGCGGTGTACCTCATACCGCACAGCATGGCCGGCAGCCAGCTCGACTACGACGCGGTCGATCGTGGCGTCGCGCCCGAGGACGCGATCGGGATCGGTTGATCGGCCGCGGTTCCAGAATTTGGCAGCGAACTACTTCAACGGGACGGTAAAGCATGGCCGAGATCACGGCGGAGTTGGTGACCGGGACCCGGGTGGCCCTGAGCAACGGGCGTCACGAGTGGTTGGCCGACGAGCCGCTGGACAAGGGCGGGGAAGACACGGGGCCCAGCCCTTACGAGATGCTGCTGGGGTCGCTGGCGGCATGCACCCTCATAACGCTCGTACTGTACACCCGTCACAAGGGAATCGACCTCGCAGGGGTCTCGGCCCGCTATGGCCACGAGAAGGTGCCGGCTCCTGAGGGTCAGAAG
>JABDQB010000373.1 GCA_013042495.1 Gemmatimonadota bacterium | reverse complement strand
GTCACGACCTGCTTCCGCAGGAGACGCTGGATTCGATCGAAAGAAACCGATTCTGCCTGAAGGGGCCGCTCACGACGCCCATCGGAGAGGGCTTTCGCTCGATCAACGTCGCCCTTCGCAAGCACTTCGACCTGTACGCGAACGTCAGGCCCACGCAGAGCATCGTCCCCGGTGGTCGGTACACGGACATCGACCTCGTGATCGTCCGCGAAAACACCGAGGGCCTGTACGCGGGGATCGAGCACTACATCGGCATGCGGCAGGATCCGCGGGCGGTGGCCGAATCGGTGATGCTGATCACGCGCTACGGTTCCGATCGCATCGTGCGCTATGCCTTCGAATATGCGCTGCAGCACGGGCGGAAGAAGGTGACCCTCGTCCACAAGGCGAACATCCTGAAGTACACGCAGGGGTTGTTCCTCGAGGTGGGCCGTGACGTGGCGAAGAACTACGCGGGCGCGGTCGAATTCGAAGACCGGATCGTGGACGCCACGGCCATGCAGCTGGTACTGGATCCGTACCAGTTCGACGTGATCGTGACGGAGAACATGTTCGGCGACATCCTGTCGGACCAGGCGGCCGGCCTGGTCGGCGGACTGGGCTTCGCGCCCGG
This sequence comes from Gemmatimonadota bacterium, assembly GCA_013042495.1. Classification (GTDB taxonomy): domain Bacteria; phylum Gemmatimonadota; class Gemmatimonadetes; order Palauibacterales; family Palauibacteraceae; genus Benthicola. Next base: position 2,060 of record JABDQB010000373.1, on the reverse strand, counting down.
AGTGAACATCGGCAAGGACATCTCGATGTTCGAAGCGGTGCACGGCTCCGCGCCCGACATCGCGGGCCGCAACATCGCGAACCCCACCGCCCTGCTGCTCGCCGCCTGCCTGATGCTGGACCACCTGGGACTCGGCGAGACGGCCTCGCGCATCCGGGGCGCCGTGAAGAGCGTGGTAACTCGTGGTGAGACGGTGACGGGAGACCTCGGGGGCTCGGCGAGCACCACGGAGTACACGGCCGCGGTCATCGAGACGATGCAGGGCGATGTCGAGACCGTTTGACGTAGAGCGCCGGGATCCCGGCGAGCCGTCGGACGCGAGTTGCGCGCATTGCGACCAGGAGGTTCCGGGCAGCACGCTGGACCGGTGGAACTGGTGCAAACCCTGCCGCTCGGAGCTGAACCGGAAGGTGCGGATGGGACAGTACGCGGTCGCCACCCTGATCACCTTGCCGTTCCTGGTGTGGATCCTGGTCGGCGGCACCGGCGCCGTGCTTCCCACCTACGCCTGGGCCCTGCCGCTGCTGGCGGCCTGGTATCTCGGATCGCGCATCGGCCGGGTGCTGTTCCGGAACTACCTGCGGTCCAAGGGATAAGCCAGTCGACTTGTTCTGGCGGCTGGCCCCGAAGGGCCCCGGGCGATAGCATCCCGGCCACCGAGGAACCGTACTTCCCAAAGACCAGACGTGATGAGGTGACATGAGCTTCGAAGGCGTGGATTTCTACGACATCGACGGCCTCCTGACCGAAGAGGAGCGGGCGGTCCGAGACATGGTGCGCGACTGGGTGGACGAGGAAGTGATGCCCGTCATCAACCACCATTACATGGAGCACACGTTCCCCACCGATCTGATCCCCAAGATGGGCGAGCTCGGCTTCTTCGGCGCCAACCTGCCGGAGGAATACGGATGCGCCGGACTGAACAACGTGGCGTACGGGATCATCAACCAGGAACTGGAGCGCGGAGACTCGGGCCTGCGTTCGTTTTCTTCCGTCCAGGGCGCCCTCGTCATGTACCCGATCTACGCATTCGGGTCGGAAGAGCAGAAGCAGGAGTGGCTTCCGAAGCTGGCCACGGGTGAGAAGATCGGCTGCTTCGGCCTCACCGAGCCGGATTTCGGCTCGAACCCCGGCGGCATGCTGACCCGCGCCGTGAAGGACGGAAAAGAATGGGTCCTGAATGGGGCCAAGATGTGGATCACCAACGGCTCGATGGCCGACGTGGCCATTATCTGGGCCAAGACCGGTGACATCGACGACCAGGGCTCCATACGGGGCTTCATCGTCGAGACCGACCGGGACGGGTTCAGCGCCAAAGACCAGGAAGGCAAGCTCTCCCTGCTCGCGTCCGACACGAGCGAGCTCGTCCTGCAGGACGTCCGCGTGCCGGATTCGGCGCTACTTCCGAAGAGTGGCGGACTCAAGAGCCCGTTAATGTGCCTGACGCAGGCCCGCTATGGCATCGCCTGGGGGGCGATCGGGGCGGCGATGGCGTGCTACCGTGAAGCGGTGGATTACGCGAAGAACCGGGTGCAGTTCGCCGGGAAGCCGATCGGCGCCACGCAGATCCAGCAGGTGAGGTTGGCGGAGATGCTCACCGGGATCACCAAGGCCCAGCTCATGGCCCTGCAGCTCGGCCGGTTGAAGGATGCCGGGACCTACACGCCGACACAGGTCTCGATGGCGAAGAGGAACAACGTGGACATGGCCTGCGAGTGTGCCCGTGAGGCCCGGCGCCTACTCGGCGGGAACGGGATTCTCGTCGAATACCAGTCCATGCGTCACATGGCGAACCTCGAGTCCGTGTACACCTACGAGGGGACGCACGACATCCATGGCCTGATCCTGGGCATGGAGATCACGGGGATCCCGGCGTTCGAGTAGCCGGTGGGGCAGGGTTCTTCCTGGAAGAGTTGGAAGCCCGGCGAGGAGCCGGGCTTCTGCGCATCAGCCGGGGGTTTGCTGTGAGTCTGCGGGGAGGGCCGTGCGACGCTTCTGGGCGATGAGCGACTCGGTGACTTCCTGGCGCTCGGCGAGGAAGTTCATGCGCTGGTCCATCC
>JABDQB010000370.1 GCA_013042495.1 Gemmatimonadota bacterium | reverse complement strand
CCCTTCATGAAACCTCCGGCATATGTCGGAATCGGAAACGAGCCTCGACCGGATAAAAAAAGCGGGCCGCCTCGTGAGAGACGGCCCGCGCAGCCGTTGAGGCTGTTCTACGGTCTAGGAGACGACGGTGACGTTCTCCGCCGCCGGGCCCTTCTGACCCTGCACGACGTCGAACTCGACGGTGTCGCCCTCTTTGAGGGACTTGAAGCCCTCAGCCTGAATCGCGGAGTGATGCACGAAGCAATCCTTGCCGCCATCCTCCAGCGTGATAAAGCCGAAGCCCTTCTCGTCGCTGAACCACTTGACCGTTCCCTTGGTACGCATGTTGTCCTGCTCCTGGTGTTTTGTTGCCAAGGTCGGAGTCCGGACAATCCGTACCACCCGACTTATTGACACTCTCGCGGCGTCCCCCCGCGCGGGGTTGCGGCTCTCGCCACACAAAAAAAGGGCGACCTGCTCGAACAGGTCCCCCAAAGAAAAACCGGTGTTCTGCTTTAATCCATTACCGCACTGCTAGCAATCGTGCTTGTCGTGTTCCGTCGACAATATCGCTGAAAACCCCGCGTAAGTCAATGCGGGCCCGTGGCGGACCGAAAGCGGCGCCCCGTAGGTTGTCCCCATGACCGACTTAGAAACACCGAGGACAGGCAACCCGCTCGGCGGTCTCAGAGGATTCGCCGAGGAGCTGCGGTTGGATTGGCGATCGCTCTGGCGCCGGCCCGAGGATCAGCTCGCGGCGAAGGTCCTGATCACTTCGGCCGTGCTCTTGATCGTATACGCGCTATGGGGCCGCCCGTTCTTCGTCAACGCCAACCTTCCGGCGGTCGCCGGCTGGCTGGGCTGGGAAGCCGACCACGAATACTACTCCGCGGTGCCCTACATGTACTGGGGCGTATCGAGTGTCCTCATCCGGATCCTCCTGCCGGTACTGGTGATTCTCTTCTGGATCCACGGCCGACCCTCGGACTTCGGCTACCGCATTCGCGGCGTGACGTCCCACGCGTGGCTGTACCTCCTGATGTTCCTGGCCATGATCCCTCTGCTGGTCGCGGCGAGCTACATGCCGGCCTTCCAGGCGAAGTATCCGATGTACAAGGGCGCCCTGTCGGGCTGGTCGCATTTCGGCCTGTGGGAGTTGGCGTACGGAATTCAGTTCCTGGGCGTGGAAGGCTTTTTCCGGGGGTTCATGACGTTCGGCCTCTACCCCCGCTTCGGATACCTGAGCCTGCTCATCATGGTGATTCCCTACGCCCTGGTACACGTGGGGAAGCCTCCGATCGAGGTATTCATGGCCGTCCCGGCCGGCCTGCTGCTGGGTTACGTAGCGCTGAAGAGCCGCAGCTGGGTATTCGGCGCCCTGCTCCACTGGGCCGTCGGAATCACGATGGACTCGCTGGCGATCTGGCACGCGGGCGGATTCAGGCCGTGAGCACGTCCCGGTAGAGCCGCTTCATCAGTTGAATCTGTCCGGTGTGGTAGACGTCGTGCGTGGCCACTCCGAACAGGAGGTCCAGGGCCCTGTATTCTCCCTTCCCGTCGCGGCGATCGAGCTGTTTCGGCTTGAGATTCCGGGCGACCTGCAGAAGCGCCTCGTGCTCGTGACGCAGAAGATCCCGGTCCGCCTTCCAGGCGCGCTCGTCGGGCGCGTCCGGAATCGCCGGCCAATTCGAGGGCGATCGCGGGAAACCGCCACGCGGCACCGAATCATCGAGGCGGCGGCGGACGGCGTACTTCCAGTAGGCCGCGTGAAGGGCCAGCTCCCAGATGCTGTGCCGGTCGGGACCCGGCTTCCAGGCGGCCTGCTCGGGCCCCACTCCGCGCAGAGATCCGAGGACCGTGGCCCCCCCGTACCAGAGTCTCGTTCCGGCTGGAGGATCGAGAAGGTGCAGGACTTCCGCCAGGCGTGGTTCGGTCATCGCTCCTCCTCCGGGGCGCGTCTCGAGGGCACCGACTGCCGCTCTCAACGTACGCGGTCCCCGATCCGCTTCGCTATATTCAGGGGGTGAACTCACTGATGAAGATCGTCCTGTTCGCCTTCCTGGGGCTCTTCGGGTACTTCGGACTCGCGTTCGCTCTCCAGCGCTCCGTGCTCTTCCCTCGTCCTCCGCGTCCGGATCACTCGCCTGCCGAAGGAAGGTCCGACGTGGACGTCGCCTGGCTGGGGCCCGGCCGGCAGGTGGAGGCATGGTACCTGACGGCTGGGGGATCGGCCGCTGAGGGACCGTCTCCGGCCATCGTATTCACGCACGGGAACGGAGAGCTCATCGACTACTGGCTGGACGAGTTCGACGTGCTGCGGGCGGCGGGACTCGGCGTTCTCCTCGTGGAGTACCCCGGTTACGGCAGATCCGGCGGAAGTCCGTCCGAGGCTTCGATCGCCCGGGCGATGGCGGACGCGTACGACTACCTGGTCGCTCGTAGGGACGTCGATCCGGAGCGCATCATCGCATACGGCCGGTCCGTCGGCGGAGGCGCGGCCGGCGCTCTCATTAGGCAGAGAGCGGTCGCCGCCCTGGTGCTCGAGTCATCCTTCACCAGTGTCCGACGGATGGCGCGACGCCACGGACTCTTCGGACCGCTGGTGCGAGACCCGTTCGATACGATCGATGCCGTCGGCGACTTCGAGGGACCTGTCCTCGTGCTCCATGGCCGCGACGATCGACTGATTCCCGCGGAACATGGGCAGGCGTTGGCCGAACGGGCCCGGGACGGTGAACTCGTGTGGCTCGACTGCGGACACAACGACTGCCCGCGGCCGTGGAAGGAGATGCTGGCGTTCGTCCAGCGACACGAAATCCTCGAGGGTCCGCCTGGAGCGTCACCCTGATCCCGACCGGCTCGGGATCCCTCCCTAGAGACCCTCGCTGAAATAGTAGTCGGCGTTGAGCATCGTGATGCGGAAGGCGGCCGCGTCCCCGGCAGGTTCGATCTCCGCCGCCTCGTCCGCCGAGCCTCCCGTCCCCTCTATGAACCCTCCGATAGAGGTCACCGAGAGGCCGAACCGGGTCCCATCGACTTCGGTCTCGATGGTGAGCTGATCGGCTGGAAGAGCGCCGTACGAGGTCTGGGACCGCGAGAACTCGAGCCCATACTCGATCATGGACGTCAGCGGCACCGAAAGCAGCGCCACGTCATCCCGCAGCATCACGATCGAGAGATTCGTTTCATCATACGCAAACCCGATGGGCGATCCCTCGACCCTGATCGTATCGTCGACCGCGCTGCGATTTCGCAGCACGTAGTCGTACCCTGTAATGCGAAGGGGCGGACCGTCCTGCTCAACGAAGAAGTTGAATCCCTCCCCCTCGCCCGGGGTCCAGGATCCGACGTACTCGAGACCGAGCTCGCCGACGATCAAGGCCGCTCGCTCGTCTGCCTCCCAACGATCCGTCGGCGCCGTTCCCCTGGCGATCGTGTCCACTTCGGCGAGACGGCCCTCGGGGAACCACGGCTCGATCGATCCTGTGCCGTGGGTCTCGGCCAGGTAGCTCAGCACGGCCCCGATTTCCCGCCGATCGTCGAACGGGACACCGTCGGAGTCCTCCACGGCTCGCACCCTACCATCGACCAGCATGCCGTTACGCTGCAGCAGGTTCTCGAGCCGCGCGGTCTGGCTGCGTCTCGACACGGCGTAAGCGCTCCACGGGCCGGCGAACGTGACGATGGCCAGGAGCGCGAGGGTCGCGGGAATCACCTTGATGTTGCGGCTTCGCGAAAACGCGTAGAACAGCGAGATGCCCGCGAGCCACAAGGACAGGATGACCAGGAAATAGCGGGGTTCCGTGATGGCGTACTGCTGGATCCGCTTCCAGATCGCCAGCAGCAGCATGACGTTCGCCGGAATCAGGCCAATGTAGAACCAGCGCGCGTAGCTCCGGACCCATCGGTTTTCTTCCCGCTCCTCGATCGGGTAGAGGAGAAGGAGCGACAGGATGCCGGCGACGGCAACCGACGAAACCAGGTATCCGATCCAGCCACTGGGCCAGACCCGAGTGATCAGTATGCGCCCCAGGTAGGCCGTGATGATCAGCAGGTAGACGGTGACCAGCGGACTGAGGATGTACTGGCCGAGAACCTTCAGGGCCGGTGGGTAATCAGCCCGGCGATCCAGCGCTTCGAGGTCCTCCGGGATGCCCGAGATGAAGAACCACGTGTTGAACAGGAACGCGATCACGCACCAGAGCCTGAAATACGTCTCCCCTTCGACGTTGACGCCGAGGAGATTGTCCACGGCCAGGAGCGCGATGGCCAGGCCGACGTAAAGAACGAACGAAAACACGCCAGCGATCAGGAAACGGAGCAACAGGCTCCGGTTGTACTGCCAGAAGCCGTTCCACTCGCGGACGCCGAGGTAAGGAGCGACCGCCACGAGCAGATGAGCCGCCACCGACAGCTGCACGTAGCGCAGAAGCTCCACGGGCTCGGACCAGGACAGGCGGCCGACGTAGATGGCTACGAGAAGGGCGACCACCAGGAATCCTGCCATCCAGCGCGTCAGCCCAGACAGCCCTCTTCGCTCTGCAACCAGCTCCACGGCGAGGGAAAGCGGGATTCCGAGGGTGGCGACGTAGAGGACACCCAGGAGTGTGTCTTCGATCGACGAATCCGGCAGAAGCACGCCCGCGGCCGCCGCGATGGCTGCCGACAGAAATACCAGGGGGAATCGGCCCGCAGAGCCGCGACCCGCGCGGACGAGCTGCTCGATCGACGGGAGTCTCATGATCTCAATATAGGGGTCCGGTCAGCGTCTGGCCCGTCATGGCGAGATCGGGCCCGCGGCTTCACTCGACCTGGACGTGGACCGTGTTGCCCTGCATGAAGACCATCGAGGTGACGGGCCGGATCGTCCGTCCGTCCACTACGACCGAACCGAAGCTTCGTTCCTCTTTC
>JABDQB010000369.1 GCA_013042495.1 Gemmatimonadota bacterium | reverse complement strand
CCGTGGTCGTATCCGATCACGAGCTCCGCGACCCGGAATCTGTTTCTGAGCACCCGATGCACGAATTCCTCGGGTCCGTACTGCGAAAGGGATCTCGTAAACGGCAGAAACGCTACATAATCCAGGCCCGACTGCGAAAGGATCTCTTTCTTCTCGTCGGGCGTCGTGAGAAGTCCCGGCGCGTCCTCCGGACGCACGACCGAGAGAGGGTGGCGATCGAAAGTCACGAGCACGCTGTGCAAGTTTCGATCTGCGGCTCGCCGCGCAATCTCCTTGAGTACCGCCATGTGTCCCAGGTGCACGCCGTCGAAACTCCCGACGGTCACGACGGTTCCCTCGACGTCAGGCGACAAACCGCTCTCGACGCCGCTGCCGTCAGGCTTCATGGAACACTTTTTCCGGCCGGAGCCACTCCGAGTCCCGACGACCCACAGCGACCAGCCTCCCTCCAGCAACCATCGCGACGGGAGCATCCACACCTGCGGTATCTCCCGCGTTCGGAATGGGGCGCCCGTGTTCGATCTCCTCGACCTCTGAATCCGACAGATCGCGGGTAGGAAGCCAGGACAGAGCCCGCGCAGCCGAGAGCGCTGCCTCCGGTGGGAACCTCGACTCGCCGAGGTCGGCCAGGCTCACGGCATCCAGGGCTCGAAAAGGGCCGATCGAGACCCTGTGCAAGGAACTCAGGTGGGCGCCGCAACCCAGCTCGCGACCCAGGTCTCTGGCCAGGGCGCGGATATAGGTGCCAGTGGAGACTTCCGTCATGAACTCGACCTCCGGCAACCGCAGATCGCGCAGTTCCAGAGCATCCACCCGCACCGGCCTCGCCTGCAGCTCGACCGCCTCGCCTGCACGCGCCACCTCGTACGCTCTGCGGCCAGCCAGCTTCTTCGCCGAGAAGGCGGGCGGGACTTGCTCGTGCTCGCCCCGCAGGCTGTCCGCCGCTCGTTCGATGTCCTCTCGCTTCACCGCGCGCCACTCGTCGGAGCGTATCGTTGCCTGGCCTGTGCGATCCTCGGTGTCTGTCTCGACCCCGAGAACGGCCCTGGCCAGATAGACCTTCGGGAGGCGGTGGAAATACTCCGCGAGCCGCGTCGCGCGGCCTACACAGAGCAAAAGAAGACCACTCGCGAATGGATCCAGCGTTCCTGTGTGCCCTATGCGTCTCACGCCGAGCGCTTTTCGCGCGACCTGGATCACGTCATGGGAGGTCGGGCCCTCCGGCTTGTCCACCAGGAGAACCCCGGGCAGGTCAATCTCCGGCATCGTCCGCGCTCTCGCCCAGAGCTTCGTCCAGCAAAGACTCGATCCTCTGCACGTGCTCGAGCGCCCGATCGGCGTGAAATCGGAAGTCGGGGATGCGGCGCAGATGGAGGCCGCGCACCAGGCGTCTCCGCACGAAACCCTCCGCGCTTTCCAATCCTGCGATCGCGTCGTCGACAGGTACTTCGTCCGTGAGCGTCCTCACATAGACGTCGGCGTAGGACATGTCCCTGGTGGCCTCGACGCGGGTGACGGTCACCGAGGCGACCCGTGGGTCCTTGATCTCGGTCTGAATCAGCCGCGCGAGTTCCTCTCGGAGCAGCTGGTTGAGACGAACGGTCCTTCGATTGGGCGGCATGCTCTCTCCGCTGGAGTCCGGCTACAGTCGAGCTAGTAGATCTCCGACTCAGTTTCCAGAACGTAAACCCGGGGATCTGAAGAAATCAGGGTGTCTGCGCGATCCAGGATCGAGCGTGCCAGGGTGGCATCGGAGGAAACGAACGCCATGCTCAACTCCGTCCTCCGCATATCTTCCTGATAGCTTGTCTCGGCCACTGAGACCTTCAGACGGGCCCGGGCCCGATCGCGGAGCCCGTGCACAACTCGCCGCTTGTCCTTGAGCGACTGGCAATCCGGGATGCGAAGCTCCCAGCGGGCCCTGCCGTACACGGCCGGCACTCTATGCGGTCACTCTCCGCTCAGGTCGCCTGGCCGCTCTCGGCCAGGGTGCGCGCGATCTCCTCGACCCGATAGCACTC
>JABDQB010000368.1 GCA_013042495.1 Gemmatimonadota bacterium | reverse complement strand
CCCTTCCCCACTGTCGGGGCCTCGCCGCGCTGCGCCGACCCAACGACCGACAGGAATCGGAGCGAGGACGCCGGGCTCACTTCGGTGCTCCGGGCCCCGGAGGCCTTGCTGCGCGTGGGACGGCGACGGGCCAGCGCGTCCATCACGTATCCGCCCAGAAAGCGCTCGTGAAGACGGGCGTGGAGGGCCTGGTTTCCGACCACGTCCAACCCGAGCGGTCGGCGCCCGAGGAACGCCAGCAGACCGACCTGGTCTTCCCGGCAGGGAAATGAGGCGATCCAGTCGTCGATGCTCTCGCTGTGGTGGTCGTAGATCTCGTCCATGGCTCCAGTGTCAGAGTTGACGCCCATGCTCACTCCCACGTCGGCGATCTCGCGCCACACATCGCTCTGAGCCGCGTGCAGCACGCTCGCACTGGCCCGCGACGGGGTCGCGGCATAAGCCGCTTCGACTTCCCTCGCCTGCCGCCGAACCCGAGGAGGCGCATGTCTCGGCTTCGGGCGCGAGCGGAATTCGGGGCTCACGTGATGCCACCTCCCCTGCTCCATGCAGGAGACCGGGATCACGGTCTTCGTCTTCGCCTGGAGGATGATGGTTCGGTTGGTGATCCGGTTCTGCTTCGCCCCGATCAGCTGCTCCCCATCCAGGATGAGCACGTCGAGGTCGCCGCTGTTCGTGGCGACGAGGCTCGGGACGCTGCCCGAGCCCATTTCCCCGATCGACACGCATCCGAGGTCCAGGGCGTCTCCGAGCAGCAGGTATGGCAACTCGGGCTGCGGCTCGGCGATCAGCGGGAAGATGGTGAGGTCTTCGCGGCGAACAGCCGCGCCCGGAGCCACCTCCAGCAGGCGGCTGAGCGGTCGGGCACTTCGAGTCGTATCGGCTTCAGACATGACGCCTCCGTAGTCTCGGGTTCGATGAGAGAATACGGAGGGGGTGTGACAGCAGAGCGGCGGCCTGCGGGGTACTCGACGGTCAGCGGGACACGAGCTACCGGGGGGCTTGACAAGACGGATCGGCTTGACGGATTGACGCGCTGGACGGCCGGTGCGTAAGTCGCGTGAGTCCAGTCAGGAGGTCTCCGATATGCCCCTTACAGAGTGCCCCGATTGCGGCGGAATCGTTTCAGACGCCGCACTGACATGCCCCACGTGTCATCGGGTGCTGGCTGCGAGCCAGCCGCCCGGCATGCGCCTGGGCAGGCGCATCGTGTGCTGGGCATTCGGAGGCTTGCTCGCTCTCGTCGGACTCTGGCTGATCACCCGGTTCACGGCGTGATCTACTGCGCCTGAGGCCGTATATTGGGGCATGCTCTCAAGGGCTCGCCGATGTCTCGCCTGCGACTACACCTGGAGTCGCTACCTGGACTTCCCAACCTGCCCCAGGTGCGGCACGAATGTGAGGGAAGCGCTGGTAAGCCGCGAGCAGGGCCGCTTGAAGCGCGTCATCGCCGTATCCATCGTAATCGGAGTCGTGATCTCCATCCTGTCCGAGTTCCTCAGCCTGTTCTGGTAGCGACTGCCTACTCGTACCGCAGCGCCTTCACCGGATCCGGCCGCGAAGCGCGTAGCGCCGGGATGAGCGTCGCCGCGATGCCATCCCCCACGAGCAGAGGGCCCACGCCGCCGAACGTCAGCGGTTCGGCTTGACTGTCGGCTGTACGGAGCGGTGGTTTCAGGAACTAGAAGCCCTCGACGGAGCCCAGATACTCGTCCAGCCAGGGGTTGAGGACGGGGTAGATGTCGCGAAACGGGACGGGATCCGAGTAGTCTCCGGACACCAGACGCTTGTGCTCAGTGCTCGTTCCGAGGTACTCAAGCATCGGCAACTGGCTCTCCTCGTACGGCCACGCTGTGGAATAGCGACTGTTCATGATCAGGAGCGGCGTCCGGACGCGGGGAAGAAAATGGAACGGGTCCGCGTGGGGAGGATAGGCTGCCCAGGTGTGGAGCGCCCCAGTGTCCGTAAAGCCGACCTTGATCCGTGGCTCAAGCGCCAACACGACCGGTGCGTGGGTCGCTCCGACATACATTCCATAGTACGCGATCCTCTGGTGATCGACCTCCGGTCGCGATTCCAGGTAGTCGACTGCTCTCCTGAGCTCGTTGACCCAGCGCACCGTGATCTCAGGCGGCTGCCAGAACATGCCTCCCTCGTCGTGCTTCGCGGGATCGTACGGTTCGTAAGTACCGAAGAGCACGGGAACGGCGACGGCGCGCCCGGTTCGGAGAACGGCATCGAACATCGCGACATTCTTGGCCTCGAACGTGGGAGATCCCGAGGCGTAACCGTCGAAGAACAGGACTGTCTGGTACGGCGGCCGGCCGTCCTGCGGGAGGAAGAGAAAGGCTCTCATGCGACTGGTGCCGTCAGGACCCGTGAAGCTGATCCTTTCCATGGGCCAGCCATAGATGGTGTCCGCAAGCTCGGCTATGGGATCCAGCGGCGCAGGCTCGTAGTCGTAGACGCTGGCCAGGACTTCGTACTCGGCGTCGTCCGCGGGAACTTCCGCCCAATAGTCACGCATGGGTTCTGGCGGGTCGAGTGGCCTGGAAGCCCATGCCACTCTGGCGGTGTCGGAATCGAGGGCTAGCCTCATTCCGTTCTCTGGTG
>JABDQB010000367.1 GCA_013042495.1 Gemmatimonadota bacterium | reverse complement strand
CGTTCCGCATGAAGCGATCGCCCTCTACGATCGAGCTCAGCGGTATGTCGGCGGTTGGGGAGCCCCTGTCCGAAGATCCGTCCGGCGTGGGTGAGAGGGAAGGCCGCGTGAGGAGCAAGATGCCTACGGCAACCACCGCGAAGAGCAGGGCGAGGGAGACCGTGCGTGTACGCATGTCGAGCGGACGGGAGCGGAAGGGAAGGCAGCGGGATTGTCAGCGGGATACACGCTACGATTTCCCGTATCGTTTCGATAGGACCCGCGGAGTCTTCGACTCTTGGCCTAGGGCGTGGTTCGCGTCCAAGTGCAAGCACTACCCTCCGCGAGTCAGCCCCCGTCGAAGCACAACCGCTGGCGCTCCCGGACAGACTCGGGGACACGCCTACGGGGTGCGACAAGGCCTTCCGCCTCCCGTCCGCCGCTCGCTGCTACGACGTTGATGACGGCTTTGAAGCGGGATGCGTCATCGACGAGGGCCATTGCCATCTCCTGGCTCATGGGCGCGGTACGACCGAATTTGACGATCGATGAGGATGGCGCCCCGGGGTCACTCTTTTCGACGTCGGTCCACGTGGGAGTCTGGGCCGGGACGCGACTTTCGAGCCCGACGCTGACGGTATGGAAGTCCAGCCCACTCGTCGGGCCGAAGACGCCGCGATAGCGGACCGTGGCGTCCGTCGCTCCCGGGTCTGGCGGGTAGATCCGGAACTGGACCTGACCAATGGTGGCTACCGATCCCGCCTCTCTGAGGATCGCATGGACGCTCAGGGTGCACCTCGCATCGGCGGCCTCGACGGAGAACGAGGGCCCGTTTTGCAGCGTCGAGCCAGGTGCGGTCGGCGCAGGGGAATCGCACCCCGAAACGAGCGCACCGAGTAGCAGCGTCGGAAAGACGGAATGTGGCAATCGCATGGCGAAGTTCCTCGAGTTTGCGGGCTTCAGCACCTGGACCCTCCTCGGTGTCCTTCATGATGGGTCGGCTCACTTGGCGAGAGAAGGGATCATCCGAAGCGTCATGCACTGCGGTCGGCGAACACTCCCGCGGGTCGGGCCGGTCGTGGCGATCGTCGCCACGGCTGGGCTCCTGGCAACACCGGCGCCGATACACGGGCAGGCTGTCGACCGCGCGAACGGCCCGGTGTCCCCGGAGAGCCTCCCGCGGCCGAGCCTGCGCGCGTTCCGGGCGCAAGGTCCGATCACACTCGACGGGCTCCTGGACGAGCCGTCCTGGGAGCTCGCCGATAGCACGTCGGGCACGTTATGGCTGACCCAGCCGGAAGCTGGGTACCCGGCGCCCGACCGTACAGTCATCCGCATCGTGTACGATGACGAGGCGCTCTACATGGGCGCCGTGTTGTACGACCCGGAGCCTGAGCGGGCGATCTCCGCCGGGCTCGAGCAGGACTTCAGTCCTCAGGCGTCGGACATCTTCGGTATGGCCATCGACGCGAGTCTCGACAAGCAGAGCGCCTACGTCTTCGGCGCCAACCCGGCGGGCGCCAAGTGGGACGCCCAGTCCTTCAACGATGGCGCCGCGATCAACTCGGCATGGGAGGGCATCTACGAGGTCGAGACGAGCACGTTCGCCGAGGGCTGGATCATGGAGATGCGCATCCCGCTGACCACGCTCCGCTTTCCCGAGGGGGCAGGTGAGCAGACCTGGGGGCTCAACTTCAGTCGACAGGTCCGACGCCGGAACGAGTACGCCACGTGGGCGGCGATCCCCCGACAGTTCATGATCTTCCGGATGTCGGAGGCAGGCACCCTGGTGGGCCTCCCGGCTTTCGAACCTGGTCGCAATCTCCAGATCAAGCCCTTCTTCACCGGCTCGAACCTGGAGGGGCAAGACTATCCGGACGGTGCCGTCCAGGACTACGACGTGGGGCTGGACGCGAAGTGGGCCGTAACCCCAAGGCTGGTTCTCGACCTCACGGCGCTCACCGACTTCTCCCAGGTCGAGGTCGACGAGGAGCAGGTGAACCTGACGCGCTTTTCGCTCTTCTTTCCCGAAAAGCGCGACTTCTTCCTGGAAAACGACGGCATCTTCACCTTCGCGGACGATGCCACGCGGACCTTCCGCTCGGGCGCCGGTCCCCGGAACTTCAAGCTGTTCCACTC
>JABDQB010000365.1 GCA_013042495.1 Gemmatimonadota bacterium | reverse complement strand
GGAGGGGCCAGAATGGGGGCAATGGCATTCCTGCCGGGCGGCAAACCCCATCATGTCCGTTCGCGAAAGGGTCCCGCCTCGCCGGCGGTAAGGTGTTCGAACTTCGAACACCCCGAGCGAGCGTTCTTCACAGAATCCGTGATCCTTGCTACGCTTAATGTAGACCCACCCACATGCCGAAAACCCTTGCGATATGCACGCACAAGGGCGGCACTGGCAAGACGGTAACGGCCCTGTCCATCGCTGCAGGCCTTGCCAATGACGGCCAGCGCTGCCTACTCGTCGACCTCGACCCTCAGGCCCATTCCACCATCGGAATCGGCCTCGACGTGTTCGAGCCGACGCTGAAGGACTTCTTCGATCAGCACCCGGGATTGCCGCTGAGCGAAGTGATCCAGGCGGCGCCATCCCACAAGAACCTGGACGTTGCGCCGAGCGACCTACGCCTGGCCTGGACCGCCGAGGCTTTGTCCGGGCGTCCGAAGAAAGAGGATCTCCTCAGGCGCAGTCTGCGAACCGTGGAGAACGACTATCACTGGATCGTCATCGACACCCCGCCGTCGCTCGGTGTCATGACCCAGAACGCCGTGGCCGCGGCGGACCTCATCCTGATTCCTGCGCCGGCCGAAGCGCGAGCCGCGAACGCCATCGCGGATCTTCTGGAACTCGCCCACGTGCTCAAGGGCGAGTCGTTCGACAACTTCCGCATCCTGTTGACGCGAGTCGATTCGCGGAAGTCGCGAACCAACCAGGCGGTTCAGGCTGCGTTGGATCCCTGGAGCGACAAGGTATTGAGCGTCACGATCCCTCAGAGCGAGCCGTTGAACCAGGCCCAGATGGCGCGCCAGGACATCTTTCGTTTCGCCGCGAGCAGCCCCGGCGCCCGCGCCTATCGCGATCTAATCCACGAACTACAGCGCCTATGACCACTCCTTCGTCAGAATCCCTGGCCGACGCCATGCGAACCGGCCTCGACGGACGTCCGTCCGGTCGGTTGCGTGGCATGACTGAGACCGAGCAGCCGCCGCCCTTCGCCACGCCTCTCGACCAGGATGCCTACGAGATCGCGCTCGATCACATCGAGCCCGATCCGGACCAGCCGCGGAAGACCTTCGACGACCAAGAGCTCGCCGATCTCGCGGCCTCGATCCGTGAGAACGGTCTCCTGCAGCCGATCCTGGTCCACAAGACCGACGATCCCGCCGGGTTTCGGATCATCGCCGGTGAGCGCCGGTACCGCGCGGCCAAGCTGGCCGGACTGCGGACCGTGCCGTGCCTCGAGATGCCGCGGGACTTCGATCCCGACCTCATCGACCAACTCCAGCTCGTCGAGAACATCCAGCGTGCCGATCTACGCCCGCTAGAGGCAGCCGAGGCGATCGAGAGCTACATCGAGCGGCATGGCCTGTCGCAACGCGACGCTGCCCGTCGGCTCGGGAAGCCGACAGCGTTTGTCGCCGAGCTACTGGCCATTCGCCGAATCCGCGCCGAGCTCCTGGTTCGAGCCGGCGCCGAGAAGCTGTCCAAGCAGACCCTCGTGGAAATCGGACGGGCCCCGGATGGGCAGCAGGAGGAGTTGTTCGGCCACGCACTGTCCGGCTCATCGCTTGACCAGATCCGCGAGCGGAGGGCGAATCGCGAGGCCGGAACACGAGTGGTGTACTTCAACGAGCGCTTCTTGCTGGAGCGCTTCCCGGCGATCGAGATCCGCTGGCGCCGGCATCCGGACGAGGTGACCGACGAGGACCTGGTTCGGGCCCTGGAGGCAGTCGCTCGCCAGATCGCCACGCGACACGGCCACTAGGTGTTCGAAGTTCGAACACCTGGTTGATGGAGGTGCACGGGAAGGGCCAGCGCCGGAGACCCGCCGCACGGTTTGGAACAGCCGTGCGCACGGGAAGGGCCAGCGCGGTGCACGGGAAGGGCCAGCGGAATCGCATCGAATTGCGCCAAGGTTAGCGTCCCGCAGCGCTCTAACTTTCTAAACAAGACTAATAGACACACGTGTGAGTTCAGATACCACTACGCCTCAGGTCAACGCAGAGGAGCGTGAGATCGATCCGATCCGCGTGGAACTGCTTTCGACGGAGATGCCGGTCCACCAACTCGCTAAGCGCGGCGACGAGCCGATCCGCATCCTCAAGCGGGGCACCGACGGCCGCGTGAAGCTCCAGTGGCGCGTCGACTACAGCGCGACCGTGGGCCATCCCGGCCAGTTGGCCTACCACCTCGACACCTGGGTCATCAAACGTCGACTTAGCGAACTGCGGCGGCCGTATCCGCGGCTCGTTCGGATCGGCGACCTCCGGGAGATTGCCCGCGAGCTGAAGCACGGCGGCGACACGAACTCCGTGCGACGGGCCTTCGAGCAGAACGCGGCCACTT
>JABDQB010000355.1 GCA_013042495.1 Gemmatimonadota bacterium | reverse complement strand
GTTCTGGAGCGACCGCGCGACATCCGCGCCCACGCATGATGACACCCCGCAGCGCGCCCGGGCCGGTGCGATGTCGCCGACCCGCACCGGCGCCGTAGACGACCTGCCGGGCGTCGACACCCCGCTTCAGCTCTCCGCCGGCCTGGAGTTCGTCGACCTACCGTGCATCGACGGGACGTTCGTCGCCATCAAGGAAGCCCTGCGCCATCCCGCCCTCGAGGACCCCCTCGCCTTTCTCGGCGGGCACGAGCTCGCGCCGCTGCTCCGCGAGTTGCGGCCCGGGTTGACCCCTCCCCAACTTGCGCGCTCGTGGTCGGCCCGTGTCCCCCCGGATGCTGGCCTGGCAATGGCCGCCTGGTTGGTCCGGAATGGGATTCTCGTTCCCCACACGGGCGGCGGGCAGGCGGAATCCCCCTCTGCGGTTAGGTAGCCGGCCGAAATGGTAGAGTTCTTCGACTGGCTTCAGGAGCTGGGCCTCGAACGATACGCGTCCGTCTTCGAGGAGAACGAAGTCGATTTCGCGACGTTGCAGATCCTCACCGACGAGGACCTTCGCGAACTCGGGCTTCCGTTCGGTCCCCGCAAGAAGCTGCTCAACGCCCTGGCCGAGACCGCCGGCCCGCAATCGGAAGAGGCGACCAGGTCGGCCGAGTCACGGCCGGGCGCCCCGGCGGGTGAGCGGCGCCAGCTCACCGTGCTGTTCTGTGACCTCGTCGGATTCACCGAGATGGCGGGCCGCCTCGACCCCGAGATCCTCCAGACCGTCGTGCGTCAGTACGAGGGCACGTGCGCCGAATGCGTGGCGCATTACGACGGCTACGTCTTCCAGCGGCTGGGGGACGGCATCGTGGCCTTCTTCGGCTACCCGCTGGCTCACGAGGGTGAGGCCGAGCGGGCCATTCGGTCGGGCCTCGAAATGCTGGATGCCCTTCCAACGCTGGAGGTCCCGGAGGTCGGGCGGCTCAGGGCCCGCATCGGCATCGCGAGCGGTCTCGTGGTGGTCTCGCACGCCGACCGCAGCGCCTTCGGCGAGACCATGAACCTCGCGGCGCGCCTTCAGACGCTGGCCGAACCCGACACGCTGGTGGTGAGCGAGCGCGTCCGCCGCCTGGCCGGCGGCGCCTTCGATTACGTGGATCTGGGAAGCCATGATCTCAAGGGAATTCAGAAGCCCACGCACGCCTATCAAGTCGGAGGTCTGCGCCGGTCGGTGAGCCGTTTCGACGCGGCGACTCACTCGGGGCTCACCCCCTTCGTCGGGCGCGAAGAAGAGATGCGGCTCCTGGCGGACCGCTGGGAGGAGGCGCGGAGCGGAGACGGGCAGGCCGTGGAGGTCTCGGGCGAGCCCGGAATCGGGAAGAGCCGGATCACGAGCGCATATCGGCGTCAGCTGGAGAACCGGGGCGTGCAGAGCCTCCGGTTCCAGTGCTCGCCGTATCACATCCACAGCGCGTTCCATCCCAGCACCGCCCACCTGGAGGCCGTCCTCGGGTTCGAGTCCCTCGACACCGCTGCGACCCGCTTCAACGCCCTCGAGTCGTACGCGGTCGGGCAGATGGGATTGCCGCTCGAGGACGTCCGGTTCCTCGCCGCTCTGCTTTCCCTCCCGTGGCAGGATCGTTACGAGGCGGTCGCCCTGCCGCCGCGCGAGGTGAAGGAAGCGACCATTCGGGTACTCGTGGATCTGGTCGAGGCCGAGGCACGGGCCGCACCCGCGCTGGTCGTGTTCGAGGATCTGCACTGGGCGGACCCCACGACTCTCGAGCTGGTGGACCATCTCGTGGCCCGCTTGCGCGGCACTCCGCTGCTCGTCCTGCTCACGTACCGTCCCGAGTTCAGCCCCCGCTGGCTCGACTACGAGTACGTGACGCCGCTCACGGTGCCGAAGCTGAGCCGCGACGAGACCCTGGCCCTCGTCTCCCGGGTCACCGGGGGAAAGACGCTGCC
Organism: Gemmatimonadota bacterium; assembly: GCA_013042495.1. Lineage (GTDB taxonomy): Bacteria > Gemmatimonadota > Gemmatimonadetes > Palauibacterales > Palauibacteraceae > Benthicola. The sequence continues at coordinate 2,609 of JABDQB010000355.1, read as the reverse complement.
CGCCGACCTGCTGGACAGTATCCTCGAGCGAACGGACGGAATCCCGCTATACGTGGAGGAGCTGACCAAGTCGATCGTCGAATCGGAGAGCCTGCGGGTGGAAGGGGATGCCTACACGTACGTGGGTGGTCGGCAGGACATTCACATTCCCGCGACGCTCAGGGACTCGCTCATGGCCCGCCTGGAGCGGGTTCCGGACGTGAAAGCGGTGGCCCAGATCGGCGCGGCCGTCGGACGTGAGTTCAGCTACGAGCTCGTGGCCGCCCTCGCCGATCTCCGGGAGCGGGTGCTCGCGGACCGGCTGTCACGCCTCGCGGATTCCGGACTGGTCCTCCAGTGGGGCGCGATCCCGGAAGCCATGTACAGCTTCAAGCACGCCCTGGTGCAGGACGCGGCGTACGATTCCATGCTGAAGAGTCGCCGGCAGCAGCTTCACGGCCGCATCGCCGCGGTCCTCGAAGAGCGTTTTCCGGATACCCGGGAGGCGGCGCCCGAGCTGATGGCCCGTCATTGGTCGGCGGGCGGCGAGCATGAGGTGGCGACGCCGTACTGGCGCCGGGCCGGCGCGCTGGCGCTCGAGAGGTTCGCCCTCCGCGAGGCCACGGCCCACCTTCGCGAGGGTCTTCATTCGATCTCCGAGCGCCCGGCGGGGCCGGAGCGCGACCGGGACGGGCTCGAGCTTCGCACCCTGCTGAGCCCGGCCATGGTGGCCGTGCACGGCTGGGCGGCCCCCGAGGTCAGCGAGGTCATGGAGCCAGCCCTGGAGCTGGCCCGGTCCCTGGATCATCGCGAGGCCTACCTGCCCCTTCTCAACGGGTTGTGGGTCCATTTCATGAGCGCCGGCCGGCACGAGACGGCCATGGGATGGGCGGAGGAGACTCTCTCGATCGCGAGCACCATCGAAGACGAGGACCTGACGATCTGCGGTCACCGCTCCGCCATGACCTCGAACTTCTGGATGGGAAATATTCGGGCCTCCCAGGACCACGGCGATCGGCTGCGGGAGCTGTATCACCCGGAGCGCCACGCCCACATTGCCAGCCTCACGAACAACGACCCGCTCACGGCCGACGGAAGCTACCGGGCCCAGTACCTGTGGATGCTGGGCTACCCGGACCAGGCCGCGGCGCTGAGTGACGCCAAGGACGAGCACGCGAGGCGGGGTGGCCACCCATTCGACCTCTGCTTCGCGCTGACCGTGGGTGCCCAGGCATTCGACTACCGCCGCGAGCCGGAAGCGCTGCTCGAGCGGGTGGACGAGGCGATCCGGGTGGGCCGGGAGCACCGGATTCCCCTCATGTCCGAAGTGATGGCTCAGCTCGTCAGGGGCGCCGCGTGGCTCCGGGCTGGACGACCCGCCGAGGCACGCGAGCTCCTGAGCGCCACGCTGACGGAGCTGGGCAAGACCGGGCACCGAGCCTGGGTGCCGTACGTGCGCGTCAACCTGGCCGAGGCGGTGGCCCTTACCGGCGACTTCGACGGAGGGCTGGCCCTGGTCGAAGAGAGCCTGGAGCAAATGGAGAGCCAGGGCGAGCGGGTCCATTACGCGGAGGCTCTGAGGCGCAAGGGATGGATGCTGATCCAGAAGGGTGACCTGGACGGCGCCGGGCGGACGCTGGACGAGGCGGTGCGCTTCGCACGTGACCAGGGCACCCGGTCGTGGGAGCTCCGTGCCTCCACGACCCGGGCCCGGCTCCTCGCCGAGCGAGGCGACCCCGCGGCCGCCCGCGAGCTGCTCGCGCCGATCTACGACTGGTTTACAGAAGGACTCGACACCCCGGACCTGGTGGACGCCCGCGTCCTCCTCGCGGAGCTGGCTTAGTCTCGCTTCGCTACCCAATCTCCCCTGAACGAGAGACAGATCTCAATGACGAAAGCCAAACCGAAGACCAGAGGCAAAGCGAGTCCCGTGGCTCCGCCATCCCGGGCCGTGGCCGGGGTGACTCGGACGGTGGACCGGTACGCGGTGGGCCTGATGAACGGAGACGTCGCGACCTTGAAGAAGGCGTTCCGCCCCGAGGCCGTCGTGTCCGGCTATATTGGCGACGAGCAATTTGTTAAGCCTGTTCAGTTCTTGTATGACTTCATGAAGGAGAACGACTCGCCGGCCAAGCGCGGGGATCCGTTCAAGTGCGAAGTCCTCAGCATCGAGATCGCCGGAAGCACAGCCACGGTGCAACTCGCGGAGCAAGCCTACCTGGACTTCGACTACCGCACCTCCCTGCACCTGATTCGGATGGGCCGGAGCTGGTGGATCGTGAGCAAGCTGTTCAATGGCACGGCGATGAAGTAGCCGCCACGCGGCGTCCCTCCCACCGGTCCCGTTCCCTCCTTCTGGCGCGCCGCCTCCGGGAGAGGCGGTGCGTTGCGCCCCGTTTCCGCCCTGGCAGTTCTGGGAAGATATCTTCCCAGAACCGTCGTAGAGGTTTCGAGGTGTGCACAGCGAGGGCTACGGCGGAAACCGGAGGAGAAGCCGCCTGCCGTGGACTCTCGTCCCCTTCCTTCTATATTCTGTCAGCGTCCTTGCCTGCCGAGGACTGCGCCCCGCCGCGCGCCAGGGTCGACCTCGACCGGTTCGCGGCTGACTTTCGAGAGGAGCCACCAGCCCC
>JABDQB010000352.1 GCA_013042495.1 Gemmatimonadota bacterium | reverse complement strand
GTCGTTGCCGCCGGCACCTCGACTCCCACGGCCTTGCCGCGCTCCATCGCGGCGATCGCCATCGGAGTGTGCCACAGCCACGGCGTGGCGATGATCACCGCATCGATGTCGTCCCGCTCCAGAAGGTTCACGTAGTCCTCTTCGCCGGCCGTGAACTGCCGGGGCTCGGCACGACCCACCTCGGTGACCGCTTCGGCCGCGCGCTGCGACTTCTCGGGCACGATGTCGCACACGGCCTTGATTTCGGTGTCGTCCCGGCGAATAGCGAGACCGAGGAGCCAGGAGCCCCGTCCCCCCATGCCGATGAAGCCGAGGCGCAGCCTGTCCGCCGCTTTCCCTCGTTCCCGACCCAGCAGGGCGGCCGGAGAGAGGGACATGCCGAGGGCCGTGCCCGTACCGGCTTTGACGAAGTCGCGTCTATCGAGCGGTGTCATGGAGTGTTCTCCAATGGTGCGTTGAGGTCGTCCGGGAGCAGTTCCAGTTCCAGCAGCACCGGCCTGTGGTCCGAGGCTTCGGCTTCCGGGACGACGCGGTGCTCTCGCACGGCGAACCGGCCCGCTGGCCTGAACATGATGAAGTCGATCTCCCGATCCGGAACGACCGACGGAAAAGTGAACGCCGGCCCCGTCTTGGCCGGCACTCGCCACCCTCCCTGGTCTTCGAGGAGACGAAGAACCTTCGAGTCCGGGATTGAGTTGAAGTCTCCGGCGAGAACGACGGGCGCCGTCTCCCCGGCGAACAGCTCGACCAGACGCTCCGCCTGCGCCAGTCTCTCTGCGGCGTTCGCATACAGGTGGACCCCGACCACCACGAGCTGCGGCGCTTCTCCGTATCCAGGGCGCAGGAGTTCGATGCGCGCCGCCAGCGCGCTGCGCGGCTCGGCGCCATCCGGAAGCCGGTGGTTGTCCCACTCCACGATCGGGTAGCGGGAAAGCAGGGCCATTCCGTAGCGCCCGCCACCATAGTCCATGAAGCCGCCGAAGATGGCTCGCATGCCGGTCAATTCACCCAGGCGGGTCGCCTGGTCCTCGAGCCCTGTGCGGGTCGTGACGCTGTCGATCTCCTGTAGCGTCACGACGTCCGGGGCGAGTTCGCGGATCACCGAGGCAATTCGCTCCAGGGCGACCTGCCCGTCCATCCCGAGGCCGTGTTTCACGTTGTACGCGAGGATGCGAACGAGGTCGGGATCGTTCTCCACCTGGGCGGATATTGGCGCCGGGGCGAGAAGGGCGGCGCCCAGGACACCCAGCCGGAGCGCGACGAGAGCCGGACGGCGGTCCACGTCAGGGACCTGCCCGATTCGTTGTAGCCCCTGGCAGGCTCCGTTTGCGCTGCTCCATCGGATCGGCGCGCCCGGGGCCCAGGAGACTCAGCCGGAACGAGTACGCGTACTCGCGCACCGGGAGCAGGTACGGCTCCAGCGGCTGCGCTCCCCAGCTGTTGTCGCCGCCGACCCCCATCTGCCTGTAGTCCAGGTGAACGGCCACCAGGTCACGAGGCCTCACGTCGTAGGTATGGCGCCCGCGCTTCGCGGGTCCCTCGTCCAGGTCTTCCTGCAGGAACCGGAGGGCGCTCCAGTCGACCGTGGGCATGCCGTGTGCCACCAGGCCCGCGCCGGCCGAGTCGCGAAAGGCCACCCAGCGGGCCTCGGTGCGGTTTCCGTTCTCCTGCGGACGGACATACGGGTAGTACAACTCATCAACCGCAGCCGAGTAAAGCCCGACCGGGGATCCCGTCTTTCGATCGCTGTAATTTTCGTGCGGACCGCGGCCGTACCAGGTGACCTCGTCGAGGTCCGCCGACAGGGCGAGGCGCAGTCCGACTCGGGGAATGTCGGGAAGTGCCTCGCGCGGTTGTGTCGCCGGGGGCACGAACCGGGTGGACACGATCACGTCGCCGCTGCCGAATACCTGGTAGGACAGGTAGAATCGGCCGTTCACCGCTGGCAGGCCGAGCGTCACGTCGATCCGAACATGCCCGGGTTCAGTCGAACTCGTTTCGAGTCCATCCAGCGTCCGGATCCGTCCCGCGTCCCTCCAGACGGCCTGCCTCCGCGGCATGCGGTTGCCGTAGTCGTTGTCGGTGGGGGCGCGCCAGAAG
>JABDQB010000351.1 GCA_013042495.1 Gemmatimonadota bacterium | reverse complement strand
CTTCTGGCGCGTGGTTCCCGAGATGTCGATGTGCCCGCCGGGTCCCGTCGAGTCACTGTCGTACGGATCCTGCCCGGGTACCCGACGCTGGGACCCCGCCACACCTCGGAATACCCAGAAGACGATCACCGCGAGGATGACGAAGAACTGCTCCATGTCAGGCGTCCTCGCCCGTGCCGGCGATTGAGTCCCGCATATGGGTATCTGACTCGACGTTCCTGAACCGCATGTAGTCCATCACGCCGAGCTTGCCAGCGCGGAATGCTTCGGCCATCGCGAGCGGCACCTCGGCCTCCGCCTTCACAACCTCCGCGCGCATCTCCTCAACGCGGGCCCGATTTTCCTGTTCGTGAGCCACGGCGAGGGCACGCCGCTCTTCCGCCTTGGCCTGGGCGATCTGCTTGTCTGCCTCCGCCTGATCAATCTGCAGCTCGGCGCCGATGTTCTTGCCGACGTCCACGTCCGCGATGTCGATCGAGAGGATCTCGAACGCCGTGCCGCTGTCGAGTCCCTTCGCGAGGACGGTCTTCGAGATGGCATCCGGGTTTTCCAGCACGGCCTTGTGCGAGTCGGCTGAGCCGATCGTGCTCACGATGCCTTCGCCCACGCGGGCCAGGATCGTCTCTTCCCCCGCTCCACCTACGAGCCGGTTGATGTTGGCCCGGATGGTGACACGCGCAACCGCGATCAACTGAATTCCGTCCTTCGCCATTGCGGCGACCCTCGGGGTCTGGATGACCTTCGGATTCACCGAGACCTGCACGGCCTCCAGCACGTCGCGACCGGCGAGGTCGATCGCCGCCGCCTGTTCGAAGCCGAGCGCAATATTCGCCTTGTCGGCCGAAATCAGGGCGTTCCCGACGCGCGCCACGTCCCCGCCCGCCAGGTAATGCGCTTCCAGTTCGTTCACGTCCAGCGTGATACCGGCTTTGGTAGCGGCGATGAGAGGACGGATGATGCCCGCCGGATTCACCTTCCGGAGCCGCATCCCGACCAGGCTTCCGATGCTGACGCGGACACCGCTGGCGAAAGCCTCGATCCACAGGCGAACCGGAACCGCCCACGTGATGATCATGATCAGGAAGAACGCGAGAAATACGATCAGGATCGCGCCCACAGCGGTAGTCTCATTCATGGCATCAGCTCCTGTTAATCATGGCCGGCCGACGTACCCAGCACCGGCCAGTGTCGTTTCCGTGTTCTTCTCTACCTACACTCGAAACAACCGATTCATCGGCGCCTCGGCCCAGTCGTCAGACAGGGGCGGTCTCGTCCGGGGGCACGGTGTCTTCATCTCCCGGTTCCGCCTTCCGAACGACGTGCCGGTAGCTCTCGGCCCGCAGTATGACGACGGTCTCTCCCTTCTCCACCCATGGCCCCTCCGTCACGACGTCGATCCGCTCGCCGGCGATGCCGACGGTCCCGGACGGACGCAGGTCGGTCAGGGCTTCGCCGATGCGGCCCTCGAGGTCGGGCCTGTCCGGCGCCGACAGGTAGCCGGCCTCCTGGGTCGTAGCCCGGTCCAGGAGCACCCCTGACATCGCGCGGCTGAAGGGAAGGTGCCGGAGGACTGCGTAGGCCAAAACGCCGACCACCAGAATCGAGACGGCGATGATTCCGAGTGCGCTGATCACTTCTGCCACGGTCGGATAACTCCCTAGCATGCTCAACATGAGGGCGGTGAGAACCGCTACACCGCCGGCGAGTCCGGCCACTCCGAAGCCGGGGATCACGAACACTTCGAGGCCGATGAGGCCCGCACCCACGGCGAGCAGGATGAACTCTTCCATGCCCGCCAGGTTCACCAGGAAACGGGCCCCGAAGAAGGCCGTGAGGCAAATGAGCCCGACCGCCCCGGCCAGCCCGAACGTCGGAGTCCTGATCTCGACGACCAGGCCCAGAAAGCCGAGGCTGAGCAGCAACGGTGCCAGCATCGGGTTCGTCAGCAGCCGCACGATTCTCTCGGCCCAATTGGGACCTATTTCCTCTACGGGAGCGCCTGCCAGGCCAAGGGCACCGACCAGGTCCGGCCAGTCTTCGACTTCGGCGTTCGCGACCCCTGACTCGAGCGCTTCGGTCGTCGTCAGGGTCAGCAGTCTTCCCGCCTCCGAGATACCCTCGACCACCACTTTCTCATCGACCATGGCTTCGGCGATCGCCGGATCGAACCCGCGCTCCTCGGCGAGCGCCCGAAACTCCGACCGCATCGCGCTCACCATCTTCTCGGAGGCGCGCTTCCCGTCTCCGACCACCGGAGTCGCAGCTCCGATCGTGGATCCGGGTCTCATGTACAGGCCATCGGCCGAGAGGGCGATCATCGCGCCCGCGGACAGGGCCCGCCGGTTCACATACGCGTGGACCGGCACCCGTGAATCGCGCACCGCGTCGATGATCTCCCAGGCGGCATCGATACGTCCGCCCGGCGTATCGATGTCGAGGACGACGGCCGCAGCTCCCGCCTCTGCCGCCTCGTCCAGAGCGCGGGACACGAACGGAGCCAGACCCATCTCCACGGTTCCGGTCACCGGGACCCGGTACACCGTGCGGGTCTCCTGTCCCCGAAGGATGGGGGCGGCCGCCGCGAGCAGGGCCACGAAGGCCGCGAGCCGTATCGGTACGGCGGAGGTCTTGCGGATCATCATGATACGGAAACTAGCGCCGCCGCCGGCTCTGACCAAGGCGTGGAGGCCCCGCGGCTGTGCGCGCCGATCGCGTCCGATTGTGGCTGCGCCACTATCCCCGCTAGGTTGAGAGGTTGCAAGGCGGACGGCATCCCACTGAACGGAGAGACGCGCGAAATGGCGGACAAGCTGATTCAGTACGAAGTGGTCGACGGCGTTGGGGTCATCACGATGGTCGACCCGCCGGCGAACACTTACACGCACGAGATGATGCGCGAGTTGGACGAGGCGATCCTGCAGGCCCGGTTCGACGAATCGGTGCACGTGATCGTGCTGCGGGGCGCGGGAGACAAGTTCTTCAGCGCGGGCGCGAACATCAACATGCTCCAGACCTCGGACCCGTATTTCAAGTACTACTTCTGCCTGCACGCGAACGAGACGCTCACCCGGCTCGAGCAGACGCCGAAGCTGGTGATCGGGGCGCTGAACGGGCATACGGTCGGTGGCGGGCTGGAGATCGCGATGGCGTGCGATATCCGGATCGCGAAGTCCGGCGGAGGAAAGATCGGCCTGCCCGAAGTCAATCTCGGGGTCCTTCCGGGCACCGGTGGAACGCAGAGGTTGGGGCGGCTGCTCGGCAAATCCAAGGCCATCGAGCTGATGGTCGAGGGGGGCACCTTCGGCTACGAAGAAGCGCTTGCGCTGGGCCTGATCAACAAGATCTACGACGCCGAGGACTTTTTCGAGGCAGTGATGGAGTACGCGCGCCGGTTCGTGCCGCCCAACAAGGCTTCCCGGGCCGTTGGCCGGATCAAGCGGGCGGTATGCAGCGGTGTCGAGGTGCCGTTCTCCGAGGGCCTGGCGATCGAGCGCGAGCTCCAGCAGTTGTTGTTCCAGGGATCCGATGCGCGCGAAGGTCTCAATGCGTATATCGAGAAGCGACCGCCCGAGTTCACGGGCACCTGACCGGACCCGGCACCCCCGAACCGGCGCTACGTCGCCGGGCCGGGGGGCGGCTTTCCACACGTAGACGCTGAATTCCCACCGAAAGGAAGTCATGGAGCTGCGGACTAAACTCTGGATCGGTGGTGAGTGGGTGGACGGTTCTGATCGCTTCGCCACCGTGAACCCGGCCACCGAGGAGGTGATCGCCGAGGTCGAGGAGGCGGGCGCCGCCGAGGTCGACGCCGCGGTGCGCTCGGCGCGCGAGGCGTTCGAGGATCCGAAGTGGAGAGACCTGGATCCTCACCGTCGGGCGGCGTTGCTGTGGCGACTGGCGGACCTGGTGGAGCAGAACCTCGAGTTCATCGCCGAGACCGAGACGAGAGACAACGGCAAGCCGGCGTTCGAGTCGGCCATGGTGGACCGGCCCTTCGTGGTAGCCAACTTCCGCTACTTCGCGGGCTGGGCGGACAAACTCTCGGGCGACGTGATTCCGGTCTCGGGACCGTTCCTCAACTACACGCTCCGTGAGCCGCTGGGCGTGATCGGCGCC